>JBFWSD010000317.1:0-7077 GCA_050248575.1 Gemmataceae bacterium | reverse complement strand
CCCGGCCGCCAGGTTGGCCGCGCCGATCGTCTGGCAGCCGCACAGCCCGGGGCGATGACTGGCCCGCGCGTAGCCGTCCGCCATGTACACGGCAGCCTTCTCGGTGTGCGTGGTCACGCGCGCGATGTCCAGCCCTTCCATCGCGGCCAGGGCCGGCGTGGTGATGGTCGGCACGATGAAGTAATGCGACACGCCGCAGGCGCGAAAGGCCTGGGCCAGGTAGCGCGATCCGGTCATGCGTGGCATCGGCGGCTCTCCCCGGAAATGACGGATCTTCCCGGTAGAAATGATAAGGAAACGCTCCCGGCCCGCCAGCGCGGCCGCCGCACCGGGCAGGGAAGGACTTTACCCGCGCCGGCGAGTGGGGTAGTCTGATTTGAGTTCAAGACCTCGAATCGATTCGCAAGCATATCCCAGTCTCTGAGCGAGGAGAGCATCATGACACCGGAACCGGCCGATCGGCAGCAGCAGAAGATGCGTGAGTTCATGGGGCTGTTGCCCTTGACGCTGGCGATCGCGGGCCTGCCCGACGCCCAGCACGGCCAGCACTACAACGAAGGGCAGATGGACGCCCGGGCCACCACCATCAAGCACGCCTTCAAGGTCGCGCGGCAACTGGTGCTCGAGGCCGTGAAATAGGCGGTGGAGGTTCGTATGTCGAAGTCAATAAGCGTTCCCGACGAGCTCGCCGATCAACTCGATCCGTACAAGGACGAGTTGCCCCAGATTCTGGCGCTCGGCTTGCGCGAATGGAACGCCCGAACGGACACGGGGGAGTTCGTCAGCCTGGCCAGTGTGCTCGAAACGCTCGCCTCGTTGCCCACCCCCGAAGAGGTACTCACGTTGCGCCCCTCGCCATCGGTACAGGCACATCTCGAGGAACTCCTGGAAAAGAACCGTAACGAGGGACTGTCGCCGGCAGAGAAGCGCGAGTGGGACCATTATGCCTTCGTGGAACACCTCGTCCGCCTGGCGAAGGCGCAAGCCAAGCTCAAGATGAAGACGCGTGATTGATCATGAGTCAGACCTACGTTGCTGCGACACTACGTCGCCTGGTGCGCGAACGCGCCGGCGAGCAATGTGAGTACTGGCTTTTTCCTGAGGAGATCGCACTGGCGCCACACTGGATCGATCATATTGTCGCCGAGAAACATGGCGGTCTGACAGTTGAAGAGAACCTCGCGCTCGCTTGCGTTCTGTGTAATCAGCACAAAGGAAGCGATCTCGGTTCCATCGATCCGTTGACGATGAGCCTGGTTCCCCTGTTTCATCCTCGACGCGACCGCTGGCCTGATCATTTTCAACTAGCTGGTGGGCGAATCGAACCGATCACACTGGTTGGCCGCGCAACGGAGAAGCTACTGCAGCTGAATCATCCTCATCGGCTTCAGGAGCGCGAACGTCTGGTGAAGGCCGGTTTGCTACGCATGCCGGGCGCATGAATCTCGTTGGTCGCCCGCGGAGCCTTTTCATGCCGATCTCGTTCAACTGTCCGGCCTGCGGTCATCCGTACCAGGTCCCGGACGAGGTGGGGGGCCGCTCGACCAAGTGTCGGCAGTGCTCCGCCGAGATGCTCATTCCGCTGGCCGGATTGGTTTCGGAACCCGAAATTCCCACCGTGGATTATCAGCACGAGCCGGCTCCGCCCGTGGCGCTTGCGGCCGAGCAACCTCCTCCCGCCTACCAGGCCAGACTCGACCCCATGGACCGGCTGCGCCAGCTTCCCCCCAAGGTCTTGATGGCGACGGCTGGTGTTGCGCTCTTGCTGTTCTGCTTGCTGCCCACTTTTCTGGTGGCGCGCTGGCTGTTCGGGGGCAGCGCGCTCGGCACCTTCGAGAAGTACCTGCCCGACAACTGCAAGCTGATCGCCGTCATTCAGTTTCAGCAGCTGCTCGATAGCTCGCTGTTCAACCAGGCCAAGGTTGCGGCCCCACCCATGCGCGAGCTGGCCGACGACCCCTTCGCCAAGAAGATCGAGCAGATGATCCTGGCGGCCGACGACTTCGAGACGAGACCCTTCTTCCTCGTCAAGACGCGCGAGCCCGCCAGCGCCGACGATTTCAAGAAGACCTTGAAAGATGCGCCCGAATTCGTGGAAGAAAAGATCGAAGGGATCACGCTCTATCGCTACGGCAGCCCGATCAAGGACCAGGCCTTCTGCATTCCCGAAAAGCATCTCGTGGTGCAAGGAGATGCGGACAAACTGCGAGCCATCCTGAAGCGGCGAAAGAAACCGGAACTGTCCGACGAGCTGCAGGCAGCGCTCGCACAGGTTGACCTGTCGGCGACCATCGCGGTCGCCTTCTCGCTCAAGGGAGTCTCGCTGCCCGAGAATCCTGGCCCGTTCAACGTGGGCAAGCTGGCCAAGCCGATCGAGTATGCCAGCGCTCAGGTCAATCTGACCAAGGAAGACTTCGAGGCCGGTGCAACCGTCCATTGCGCCGAGGGCAAGGCGGCCACCGAACTCGCCGATTTCATCAAGGGCATCGTCACCCTGACCAGGAGCGTGCCGCAGCTGCCCAAGGAAGTGAGCGAATTGCTCGGGACCGTCAAGATCGAGCCCAGCAACACCGACGTGGTGATGACGCTGTCGTGCACGCAAGACGCCCTGTTTCAGGCGATCATGGCGTTCAACGTCTTCGGCGCCCGGGCGCGCCGCTAGCCCGGCCTACTCGTCCACCACTTCGTCCAGGCGCGAGATGGCCACCACCTCGGTGCGGACGATGAAGACGCGCTTGCGATTGCGCTTGATGCCGGTGGTGGCGGCAGACATGACATAGTTCTCCCGCGTGGTCTGCGTGTCGCGCAGATCGTGCAGGTCGGCGTTGCGCAGCTCGAGATGCCGTTCGTCGATGGCTTCGAGGGTGCCCAGGCACACGAACGGGCCGCGCAGATCGACCACCACCTTCTCACCCACCAGTACCTCGATCATACCATCATCGTACCGCACCGCCCGCGGGCTGTCGCGGTCGGTTTAGCCGGGCAAAATCTTGCGGTTGAGAACGCAGTCACCCCGGTGCGAGTTGATACAACAATCTCTCACCGCGGGCAGAAGAAGCCCGGCCGAGGCACGAGCGATAGCGAGGATCACCGACATGGCCAAGCAGATCATCAACGTGGGCCACAGCCCGGACCCGGACGACGCTTTCATGTTCTACGCGTTGGCCCACGACAAGATCGACACGGGCAACCTGCAGTTCCGCCACGAACTGCAAGACATCGAGACTCTCAACCGCCGCGCCCTCAAGGGGGAGCTGGAAGTTACCGCGGTGAGCATTCACGCTTACGCCCACCTGCTCGAACGCTATGCCCTCTTGCCCAGCGGCTGCAGCATGGGGGACCGCTACGGCCCGATGGTGGTGGCGCGCCGGGCCATGTCCATCGCTGAACTGACGTCGGTCAAGATCGCCGTGCCGGGCACCATGACCACGGCGTTCCTGGCCCTGCGGCTGCTCCTGCCCGGCGGCTTCGAGCACGAGGTGATGCCCTTCGATCACATCCTCGACGCGGTCGCCGCGGGCAAGGTCGATGCCGGCCTCATCATCCACGAAGGGCAGCTCACCTTCCAGAACCAGGGGCTCGAGCTCGTGGTCGACCTGGGCGTGTGGTGGCAAGAGAAGACCGGGCTGCCCTTGCCGCTCGGCGGCAACGTGGTCCGCCGCGATCTCGGTGCGCAAACGATGCGCGACATCAGCCGGCTCTTGAAGGAGAGCATTCGCTACTCGCTCGAGCATCGCTCGCAGGCGCTCGACTACGCGCTCCAGTATGCCCGCGACATGGACAAGGCGCTGGCCGACAAGTTCGTGGGCATGTACGTGAACGACTGGACGCTCGATTACGGCCCGCGCGGGCGGGAAGCCGTGCGCAAGCTGTTGTCCGAAGCACACCGGGCCGGGGTCATCCCCCGGCCCGTCGAGGTCGAGTTCGTCTCCTAGCGTGGACGTCTACTTCGCCGGGACCGAACTGGTCTTGTCGGCGGTCGGGAAGTCCTTGGGGATGGGCAAGGTAACCTTGCCGGTGGCGGCCCATTCGGTGCCGCGCCCCAGCGTGGTCTGGAAGCCGATGCAGCGCATGGCGTTCACATCGTGCCCCATCGGCGTGTGGAAGACCTTGCCCTTGCCGTAGTCGATGGTCCAGATCATCGGCTCGTGGACCTTGGTCCCCTTGGAGTAGGCCGTGGCCAGCAAGTGAATGTTCTCGATGGGGCCGCGCATGTTGTCGTAGAGCTCGTCGCGCGCGTGCAGCCATTCGCGCGGCATGTTCTTGGTGACCGGATGCTCGGCGTCGCGGATGTTGAGCTGGAAGTCGCCGGAGTAACGGTGGCCCGAGCCCATGCCTTCGCCCTTGGTGACGCGGACTTGCTTGCCCGCATCGTCGAGGTAGAGGCGGTCGCCGCCCGTCGGGCCGCGCCAGCCCATGCCGATCATCTGGTTGTATTCCTTCCAGCCGCCGAACGCATTGTTGGCCGCATGAACGATGACCAGGCCGATCTTGCCCTCTTTGAGGTTGGCGTCGAGAGCGTCGTTGAACTCCTTGGGCCAAGGCTGTCCGTTGTAGTTGCTCACCACCACGTCGTACTTGCCGAGGTCGGGCGGGAAATCGACCGTCTTCAGCTCGCCCGGCTTGTCCCCCTTCTTCAGGTTGGAGGAAACGTCGACGGTGAACAGGCCGGTCTTCTCGAGGGCTTCCTTGAGGATGGGGGAAGTGGCCCGCCAGTTGTGGTTGTTCTGGCCGTCGATGATGACGACGCGGATCTTTTTTTCGTCGGCGCTGCGTGCGCCGGGCAGCGATAGACCGCTCAGTGCCAGCCCCAGGGCCAGCCAGCCGAAACGCTTCATGTTGCACTCCTTCAAGGCAGGACAGTAGGTAGGAAGAACCGAAGACGGACGGTGGGGAGCCCGCCGGCTGTGATTGTCGCAGCCGCCCGCCGGAATGCAAAGCAAATCAAGAAATGGGGAGAGGTACTGGCGACGAATGGGTACACAACACCCTCCGGGGGCTCACGCTCCCGGCTCGCCAGGAACGGCGTCCGTCGCGATCAGGTGGCCCACCAGCCGCTGGCCACGGTGTAGGCCACGTAGGCATAGATGCCCACGCCCATCATGAAGATGGCGAACAGCAAGAGCACGATGTTGCGGGCAGCCACGCGATCGGAAGCGTGCATCTCTTCGAGCTGCGTCTCCGAGAACGGGCTGCCCACCGCGGCGGCATGACCGTGGCCATGATCGTCGTGATCGTCGTGCCCCTCGTCCTTCTTCTCGGGCTCGTCTTTCTTCTCGGCGGAGGCTTCGGCCTCGTCTTTCTTCTCGGCGGAAGCTTCGGCCTCGTCCTTCTTCTCGGCCTGGGGCTCGTCTTTCTTTTCTTCTTCCTTGTGTTCGCCTTCAGTCATGCGGCACCTCGGTGCTCAGTGGATCACGGGCTACCTTCGATATATGCGGAAGCGTGTGGGCGAGGCAAGGGGTCATTCCTGGGCGATCTCGCCGCCCGCCACCGTGGACAGGGCCCGGTACGCTGCCGGCGCGATCGACTCGCTGAGAAAGCGAACGCTGCCATCTCCGAACAGGAAGTTGCAGCCGCCCGCGTGCAGGCTGCGAAAGCCGCTGAGCGAATCCAGCCCCGAGGCGTTGTCGCCGTCCGGATCGCCGCCAATATAGCTCGGCGTGGCGGGCCGCCGGTTCATCGGCTCATCGCGCGGATCGGGAGCCAGCCCATACTGGGCCGTGACGGCCAGCACCGAGCCGTACCACGGATGCCCGAGCGGGCCAACTCCGGCCGCGCTCCAGCTTTGCTCGATCTTGACGGGCTGACCGGTCAGGACATGGTTGGCGGGCTGCCCGGGATTGCCCAGGTCGCGAATCTGGTAGCGGTCGCTGCCCCCGGTGGCGTCTCCCATGGCGATGGTCGTGCTGAGGCCGTCGGTCACGTCTTCGAAGCGCAGCCCGGGCTCGCCCTGTGGACGGATAGGAAACATGCCGCGCGTGCCGAGGGGGATCAGCGACCAGTCCGATTGCAGGGCCCCGTTGGCGCCGCGGCAGAAAGCATAGTCGCTGCTGGCCGCCTGCGTATTCATGGTCGTGCTCCACTGCGTGGCCTCGCTCGACAGGTCCATGATCCCCGTGAGCCGGTTGGCCGGGCAAAAGAAGAGCGGCACCGGGGTGGCCACCGCCTGCGCGTTCTCGGCGTCCCACCAGGTCTTGTCGAAGCGATAGAGGCGGAAGGTGTTGTCCTGCTCGAGGTAGGGCAAGATCATCGTGAAACCGGTGGCCCGGGCACTGGAGACATTGGTGCCCGAGGAAACCATGCCGGGGGGCAGGCTCTTCAAGGCATTGTGATAGCCGTGCAGGGCAAGCCCGAGCTGCTTGAGATGATTCTGGCAGCGCAGCCGCTGCGCCGAGGCGCGGGTGCGCTGCACTGCCGTGAGGAGCAGCCCGATCAGCACGCCGATGATGGCGATGACGACGAGCAGCTCGATGAGCGTGAACGCTGCGCGTGGTCCTTGCTGGGTGGTCCGTACGATCACCTGCCACGAAAGCCGTCTCGCCGTGGCAGGTTGGCAACCTGCCCCACGCGCACGCCACGCAGCGCATCGCCACCGGTGTTTCCAGGCAGAGAGCGACATGGCATAGGCTCCGCTACTTCTTCAGCTCCGCGACGCGGAAGTTGCGGAAGCTGAGATCGGTGGTCGGGTCGTGCCCTTGCAGGCTGATCGGCCCCTTGGTGAGGCAGCAGCTCTGCCGCGCGTTTTCGCCCGCGGGCCGATCGTCGGTGAAATCGGTCGTCTGGTAGCCGTTCACCCACACGGCCATGTGCCGCCCATGGGCAATGAGCGTCATCGTGAACCAGTCGCGATCGAAGGACACCACGCGCCGGGCGGGCTGGCGCCGATAAATGGCCCCGGTGCCGAAATCGACGGGCTTCGAGCGATTGCCGTCCGCGCACTGGTTGCGAATCTGAGCTTCGTAGCCCTGCTGGTACAGCCCGGGCAGGCAGCGGAAGAACACGCCGCTGTTGAGATACTTGCCGTTGGTGCGACACTCGAGCTGCAAGATGAAGTCGTCGTACTGCCCTTGCGTCTGG
>JBFWSD010000316.1:0-7094 GCA_050248575.1 Gemmataceae bacterium | reverse complement strand
CGGGATCTTGCCCGGCGTCTACGCTCTCGACGACAAGTTCGATTCGGTCAAGATCAAGGACGCCATGGCCTCGATCGACAAGCTCGAAGCCGTGATGAAGAAACACGCCGAGGACAAGGAACCACCGAGCCGCAGGAAATACTACCGGTCGACAGGCCGCCATGTACCGGGCAACTACTATCGCGACTGGGATCACGTCGAGCTGGCCACGGAACCGATACCGCCCGAACCTGATGCCATCGTCGGCCATCTGGAGCTGATCCGGAAGAGCATCAAGGGCAAGAACTCACTGGGAGAAATTCCTGCCGACAGCCGCTGGCAGGTGCGCACCGAGCTGTTGCAATTGCGCCAGGCCCTGAATGAATTCAACGATATCTACTCGGCATACCTCAGCACGGAAGAGCACGAACTGGTCAAGGCCACGACGGACGACCTGCTAGCCATGACTGAATACGCGCCGCGCTGGGTGCTGCTGGGCATTGCCCTGTCGCTCGGGCTCGGCACCATGGTGGGCTGGAAACGCATCGTGGTGACCGTAGGCGAGAAGATCGGCAAGACCCACCTGACCTATGCTCAGGGGGCCTGCGCCGAGCTGGTGGCCATGTCCACGATCGGGGCGGCCGATTTCATGGGCCTGCCCGTCAGCACGACGCACGTGCTCAGCTCGGGCGTCGCTGGCACGATGGCCGCCAGCAAGTCTGGTCTGCAGGGCAGCACCGTTCGCAATATCTTGCTGGCCTGGATCCTGACCTTGCCAGTCTCGATGCTCCTGTCGTCTGTCCTATTCTTCGGCATGGCAACCATCGTTGGTGCAAAGCCGAGCCCGTCCGCCAGCGCGGCAGCCGCCAGCGTGCGCATGATTGGCGAGAACGACGCTGCTGCCGGCCCGACCCTGTGATTGGCAAGCGCTGAAAAGGAAACGGCCCCGGGCACATCGCTGGGGCCGTTTCACTTCCCGGTCGCCCGCGACCTATTTCTCAGTCGCGCACAGGTGCTCTTCCAGCCGGTGACGGGCTCGATCCATCAAGATCTGGTGCGAACCCAGCCCGGCGGGGCCCTTGTCGCCCGTCGGCGGCGTGAGCTGCTTGTACTTGCCGTCGGTCTGCATTTCCCAGGCCTGACGGCAATCTTGCTTCATGATCTCCAGGATTTCCCAGAGTCGGTCGCGGAAAGTGCGTTCGGCAACTGGCGTGATCGATTCCACGCGCCTTGAAAGATTGCGTGTCATCCAGTCGGCGGAGCCGATGAAGAACTCGCCGTCGGCAGGCTCACTGGCCCCGTTGCGGAAGTAGTAGATGCGTGAGTGCTCCAGGAAGCGGCCGATGATGGAGCGGATGCGGACGTTTTCAGTCAGCCCGGGCACGCCGGGCCGCAGCACCGAAAAACCGCGAATGATCATGTCGACCTGCACGCCGGCACAGGAAGCGCGGCAAATGGCCTGGCAGAGGGCCGGATCCTCGAGCTGATTGAACTTGGCGATGATGTGCGCGGGGCGGCCCGCCTGCTGGTGCTCGATCTCGCGCTCGACCATGGCCAGGAAGCGGTCACGCATGTTGATGGGGGCGGCCAGCAACTTCTCGAAGTGCGGCAAGCGTGCGCGGCCCGTCAAGTAATGGAACAGGTTGACCACATCACCGGTCAGCACTGGATCGCAGGTGAACAGGCCGAGGTCGGCATAAAGCCGGGCGGTCTTCACGTGATAGTTGCCGGTGCCCATGTGGGCATAGCAACGCAGCTGCCCGGCTTCCTTGCGCACGACCAGGGCCAGCTTGGCGTGCGTCTTCAAGCCGAGCACGCCGAAGACCACGTGAGCGCCGACTTTTTCCAGCTCGTGGGCCCAATGCAGGTTCCGTTCCTCGTCGAAGCGGGCATGGAGTTCGATGACGCAGGCCACTTGCTTGCCCGCTTCGGCGGCCCGGATGAGCGACTTGACGAACGGTGTGTCGTCGCCCACTCTGTAAACGGTCATCTTGACGGCCACCACGTCGGGATCGTCGGCGGCGGACCGAATGAAATGCTCGACGCTGGCATCGAAGCTCTCGTAGGGATGATGGACCAGTATGTCCTTGGCCCGGATGATCTCGAAGATGTTGCCATCGGCCAGCCCGGGGGGCACCAGCGGCGTCCATGGCTCGTCGCGCAGCTCGCGCACGTCAGAAAATGCCAGCGGCATGAGGGCCGTGTAGTCGAGCTCCTCCGACATTTCGTACACATCGCTCTCGGTCAGCTCGAACTTCTGGATGAGCAGGTTACGCACCCAGGGGTCAGGGTTCTTGCTGAGCTCGAGGCGGACGACCGGCTCGAACTTGCGCTGCCGCAGTTCTTCCTCGACCTCGGCCAGGACGCTCTCAGACTGCTCCTCGACGATGTCGACCTCGGCATTGCGCGTGACGCGGAAGAGCGTCATGCTCGACACCACCATGCCGGGGAAGAGTTTGGGGGCGTTCTGTAGAATGATGTCTTGCAGGCGCACATAGTCGTGATTGCCCTTCTTCGACGCTGTGCCCAGGGGCAGCCAGGCGGGCAAGATGCTCGGAACCTTTACACGTGCGAACATCGGCTCTTCCGAATCGGGCAGCCGCAGCACAAAGCCCAGCGATGTCGACAAGTTCGACAGGAACGGGAAGGGGTGCCCGGGATCGAGGGCCAGCGGCGTCAAGGCCGGAGAAATGTTCTTGTCGAAATAGGCCGCGCATTCCTTCTGTTGCTCTTCGCTCAGCTTCTGCCAGTCAAGCAGGCGGATACCGTGTTCGCTCAGCTTGGGCCGAACCACGTCGGCGAAACAGCGGGCTTGCTGTTCCAGCATCTCGATGACGGTGGTACGCAGCTTGTCGTGATGTGTGCGTGCTTTTTGAGCGTCAACTTGCATGAGGATGTCGCCCGACTGGCGAAAGATCTCGGCCCGCTTCATGAAGAACTCGTCGAGGTTCGACGTGAAGATGCCCAGGAATTTGAGGCGTTCCAGCAAGGGAGTACGTTCGTCGAGGGCCTCGTGCAAGACCCGGCGGTTGAACTCGAGCCAGCCCAGGTCGCGATCGAGATAGGCCTTGTGCCAGTCGAGTCCTTGCGATGAATCCTTCACGCCGTCGGTGGAGGGGTCTTCACGGCGTGGTTGCTGCTTGGCCTTGGCAGTCATCTTGCCTCTCCTGATAGAGTTGCGGCGGCGGAAGCGCGTGCTGCTAACTTACCGGAGCAAGTACCAAGGTGTTATGAAAAACGAATGAAGGTGAGGAGCTGCGCCAAAACAGCAGACGCCTACGCGGCTATTTCGACGCAACCGATTGACGCGACGGAGTATGCGGTCAGAGGAGGCGGCGGCTTTCCTGGACGAGGCCATCGAGCACAAAGCGGACGACGCGGTCGGCCATGTGTTCGAAGTAGCCCCAGGAATGGCCGCCCGCCCGGGTCGTGAAATCATGTTGATGGGCAACCCCCAGGGCAGCCAGCTTTTCGTGCAGTCGATCGTTACCGCGCAGCCACTCCTCATCATCTGGATCGATGCAGAACAAGATCTGGGGCGGGAAATGGGTGGGGTGGATGTGCAGGGTCGCCGTGTCTTGCCGGCACTGTTCCTTGCTGTCGTACATATCGTCGAGGGGCGAACCTTGCCCGTGCCGCTCGTGTTGATCGATGGCCGGGCTGATCCCGGCCACGACCGGAAAGAGTTGCGGATGCTTGAAGGCCAGACGCAGCGCGCCTTGCCCGCCCATGCTGATGCCTTGCAGCCCGATCGAACGCGGGCCAAGCTGCCACCTATCCTGGAAGTAGGGCAGCACGCTCTCGAGCAAATGCTTCTCGGCCGTGACATGTGGATCGAACTCGGCACAGATGCGGTCGGCCCACCAGGAGCGTTGCCCGTGCGGGCAGACACACGCCAGCTTCAGGTCGTCAAAAAGCCGGGTGAACGTGTCATTGTCCTTCAACGTGCGCAAGCCCACGCCGTGCAGGTGCAGGATGCCGAAGCGAGGCCGATCCGCAGGTGCAAACACATCGGCGTTCTTGCCCTGGATCTCGACGGTCTCCCAGCTCACTCCGTCCCCTTCCAGTTCAAGTGCTTGTCGAGGAACTCGAACGTGCCCTTGCCGTTGATGACGTGCCCGCCATCGAAGTACTCGATGGTGGTCCGCCCGGGGATCCCCAGTCGGGAATACATCCGCCTTACCTTCGCGAACTCAAAGGCCACGTACTCATCGAGGCCGACGCCGTCGTCGTGGCCTCGCTCCACCATGAAGGGCCGCGGCGCAATCAGGCTGCACATCTCGGCGTAGTTGAAGGTCGGCCCCAGATCGAACTCGAACATCTCGTACTCGCCGGTGGTAACGTAGCTGCCGCGCCATTCCAGATTGACGTTCTTCCAGATCCATTCGTTGAAGTCGCCCGAACAGATCGACAGGCAATATCGCTTCTCGAGGGCGGGCACGCGCATGGCCGTCTTGCCCCCGTAGGACAGCCCATAAAAACCGATCCGCTCCTTGTCGACGAAGGGCAGCGTCTCCAGCCAGTCGATGGTGCGTTCGTGCTGCCTGGTGATGAACGAGAAGAGCGACAGGCCGAGCGGATTGCCCTTGCGCTGCAGCACGCGGAACTTGTCCTGGCCGATGTAGGGGTTCTGCGGGGCATATACGATGTAGCCTCGATTGGCGAGTTGAGCGCCAAAGGAGTTGTAAGCGCGGGTCTTTTCCTTGGGATTGACCACGTCTTGCGGGCGGCCCTCGAGCCCATGTTGACACACCACCACGGGCCGCTTCTCGCCGTCCTTCAAGTCCTTGGGCACCAGCAAGATGCCATAGGCGAACACGTCGGGATAGACATCGAGGACCACTTCGTAGCCGCGCCACTTCGGCGTGTCGTACGCTAGCCGCGTGCGCGGGCTGAGCGGCAGCGTCGGGGCGGGCAGCTTGCCAATCACGTCTTCATAGAAGTAGTTGCGCAGCGGCTCCACGTTCTTTTCGAACGGCGCGAGCCGTTCCTTGGCTTCCAGCGTGCGAATCTTGTCGAGGTCCAGTTTCTTCCAGACCAGCTCATCGCGGCGGAAATGCGATTCGCGAAAGACCTTCTGTGTGAAATCGACAACCTGCTGGAACTGCCGCTTCAGGCGGGGCTGCGGATCGTACTTGCCCCTGAGATCGACGAGTTCGCCCTCCTCGATAGTGATAGGATTCTCGATGAGCGCATCGAGGGCTGCCTTGCTGCCGGGCTGGCCCGACTTGCTGGCGACATGCATGAGCTGCTTGTCCGTGACAATCAGCTTGCCATGGCATTGCAGGGCCCGCTTGATCTCGGCGCTGGCGGCACTGCTGGCGGGCGGCTTGAGACTTCCCGGGGCAGCGCCGGCGCGCCCCTTGCCAGGCTTGGGCGGCCCGTCGACCGTTGGACCGGTCCCGGTCTCGATGATCAGCTTGCGCGGCGCGATCAGGGCGGCCAGGTCGGCATCGCCAAATTCGCGCAACAGGCACCAGACGTTGCGGTAGATCGGCTCGGCCCAGACGGCCTCGCGCGGGCCGAAATAGCCCGAGACCACCGTCGCCTTGATGCGTGGATCGAGGGCCGCACTGTACAGCGCGAGCAGCCCGCCTTCGCCGTAGCCGATCACGCAGATCGGGGGATGCTTGTCGTCCTGGCAGAACCAGTCGACGGCGGCCAGCACCTTCTGCACCTCGTAGCCGATCACGTGGCGGCCCATCTCGTAGGCCATGCGATAGATGAACTCGCGGTGAGGCTGATTGGTCCAGCGGCCGCTGAGCGGGCTGCCCGAATAGATGTCGCTGCGATCGATGAGCATGGGCACCAGCACGCGGCAGCCGCTGCCCGCCAGGTGGCGGGCAAACTGGCCTTCCGCGGGCACGCCCTGCGCCAGTCCCACCAGCATCTCGGGCGTCCAGTCGGCGTCAGGCAGCGCGACCACGCAGGCGATCGGTCTCTCTTTCGGTTCAAGGAGCAGCCCTTCGGCATCGACGCCGTCGAGCACGCGCCAGCGCACAGTATACACGGAGTACTTCTTCGTCTCGGCAACGAGAGATTTCTGCCCAGGGGTCGCGACGTACTCGAGCCGGGCGGGCACGCGCTCATCGACCACGCCCAGAATCTTCCTCAGCCGCTCGCGATTCGGCTCGATCGACTTCAGATAAGCCTCGGGGGAAGAGTGGTCGGCCTTCCAGTAGCGCCGCCGCGCCTCGACGGAGTCGGCCAGTGCTTTCATGAGGTATTTGTCGATCCCATCGACCATCTGGGCGGCCAGGTCCCCCTCGGTGTCGAGCGGCTTGGTATTGGCGAGCGGTTCGGCCCGCAAGGCGGAAGGAAACGCCAAGGCCATGGTGACGAGGAATAGCATGCGCTGCTTCATGGTGGCACCTGCAAGAAGTGCGAGCGATCAACCCCCGGTCGGATGATACCGCGAAGCGCGGGCAGGGGAAATAAAGAATCAGCCCCGGTTTGGAATCGCTATCACGTCGGTTGACCAACGCTCGGGGAAAACTGATATACGACAATGGATTCGGCAGCGACAACGTAGGCGCCACCCCGAAGATAGACCTCGAAGTAATTCGAGAGGTCAATGTCGCATTCAAGCAGCGGAGACATGATGGCGTGTGCCAAGGCGTAGTTAGTTGCGATATGGTACAGCGTTTCTTCCAAGGCGTACATCTTTGAATTGCCACGACAACAAGAGCTGACATAATCGCCTTCGGTCACATAGATCGCATTGAAATTCGGGCTGGTGATGGCAATATCAGACAAGGAAGAGAAGTCATCTGTTAACGTAAACCTGTCATTGTCTAAGAGCTGTTCAATGTTTGCACGCTCTGCTCTGAATTCCGGATCAAGGAGTCTTACTTTTTGATGCAGGTCGCTGCGAATCCACGGAAGTACTTCGCGATCCTCCTGTGCATCGCCGCAGATGCGGGCCAGACTTGTATAGAGAATCGCTGGAAACGTCTGCGAGAAAAAACGGAGAAACCTCTCCACTTCTGGCGTCAACCCGCCAAGAAAGACCCCCTTCAAGATCGTGGAAAAGTGGTGCACATCGAATTGTGCGGAACCTTCACAGAAGGCGCACCAATCGGCGAGAAGGGATTCGTCCAGTTCTGGTTCGTATT
>JBFWSD010000315.1:0-7110 GCA_050248575.1 Gemmataceae bacterium | reverse complement strand
GACACCGTGATCGAGCACGTCTACGACAGGCTGATGAGCGATGCCGCGCCGCCCCCCAAGCAGGCGAGCCCGCTCAAGCCGGCCGACACGTCCAGCCCGCAGACCACCGTGAAGAGTTTTGTGGACAATATGAACTTGATTTATCGCTCGTTCCGCGAGAAAGGCAATTCGACGCAAGGCATCGACGAACGACTCGATTTCAAGGCGCGGGCGCTGCGCTGTCTCGATCTGAGCAAGGTGGCGCCGGCGGTACTCGAACATCGCGGGCCGGAGTCCATGGTGCTCTTGATGGAGATCCTGGACCGGACCGAGTTGCCCCCCTACGAGCAGATTCCCGGCCCGGCCGACGTGGCCAAAGAGAAGATCAACACCTGGACGATACCGAACACGCCGCTCACCATCGTGCGGATCGACAAGGGGGCGCGGCAAGGGGAATACGTGTTCTCGGCAGAGACAGTCGACGAGTTGCCCCAGCTCTTCGAGAGGGTGAAAGACATGCCCTACAAGCAAGGGGTGGTGCTCGAGGGCGCGTATCAGAAATACTTGAATGCGCCTGGCCCGTTGCTGCCGGCGACGTTCACGGAGCAGTTGCCCGACTGGATGTGGGCCCGTTACGTGGAGCAGCCGGTATGGAAATGGCTGGGCACACTGCTGGTGCTCTTGCCGATGCTGGCCTGCCTCGTCCTGTCGTTTCGCTTTGGCGGGCGTTTGAGCAGCCCCGCGACGCGGACACCCTTCTGGAAGCGCGCTGTCTTCCCGCTGTGCGGTCTGCTGCTGCCCATGCTGGCCCACTATCTCATCACCGACCTGGTCCGCCTGGTCGGTGACGGCCTGGATTTTATCGAGAATGCGCTGAGCATCATCAGCTACCTGGCCGGGGCCTGGCTGATCATGCTGGTCAGCCGCGGCATTGCCGACCTGATCGTCTCCTCGCCGCGCATCAATGCCCGCAGCATCGATGCCCACATGGTGCGGATCTTCTTTCGCGTGCTGTCGCTGGGCCTGGTGGTGTTGCTGTTCCTGCACGCCACCGACGATCTGGGCATCCCGCTCACGCCGGTGCTGGCCGGGCTGGGCATCGGCGGCGTGGCCATTGCCCTCGCTGCCCAGAACAGCGTCGAGAACCTGATCGGCGGCGTCAACCTGTTCGTCGACCGCCCGGTGCGCGTCGGCGACCTGTGCCGCTTTGGCGACAAGCTCGGCTTCGTCGAGGAAATCGGGCTGCGTTCCACGCGCGTGCGCACCCTCGACCGTACCATGGTGTCGATCCCCAACTCGGTCTTCTCGCGGCAAGAGATCGAGAACTTTGCCCACCGCGACCGGATCCTGTTCCACCCCTTTATCCGCCTGCACCTGGAAACCACGCCCGCGCAGATGCGCTTCGTGCTGAAAGAAGCGGGCGAACTGCTGGCCAACCACCCGAAGGTCGACCCGGATCCGGCCCGTATCCGCTTCGTGCAGATGGCCGAGTGTGCCCTGGAACTGGAGATCTTTGCCTACATCCACGAGACCGACTACAGCGCCTACCTGGTGGTAGTCGAGGAACTGAATCTGGCCATCATGGAGATCATCACCAAGGCGGGCACCAGCCTGGCCGTGCCCGTGCGCCGCTACTTTGCAAACGGCCCGGACCCGGACAAGGCGCAGGAGATCAAGAGCATCGTCGATAGCTGGTAGCAGTGGTCAGATCCTCGTTCCCACGCTCTGCGTGGGAACGAGGGCGTCAAGAGCGTCGAGGGCGTTGTTGCTGGCCACAGCCACTGGCAACTGGCTACTGACCACTGGCAACTGGTCACTGCTTCAAATGCTGGTCGAACCAGGCGAAGGCGTCGTCTTGCATCTGCTTGTTGTACATGTGAGGTGCGTCGTAGAAGCGGCCCGTGAAGCGGTCCTTCACGCCGGCTTTCTCGTAGACCTTGGCGATCTTCGTGAGCGAATCCTTCATGCCTTGCAAGGGGAACAGCCGATCCTGCTCGCACTGCTGCACCATCAACGGCTTGGGGGCCATCATGGAAATCACGTCGGGCCAGTCGAGGTAGCGATGCAGCGTGGGCAGGAAGTGCACGAACGAATGCGTATCCACGTGCGCCTTGATCATCGGCTCGACCGTTGACATGAAGCCGACGGCGTTGGCCGCCTTGATGCGTTCGTCGAGGCCGGCCAGGAAGATAGTGCGGTAGCCTCCCATCGAGATGCCCTGGCAGCCGATCCGCTGCGGGTCCACCTCAGGCCGCGTCACCAGGTAATCGACGGTGCGAATGTCGTCCCAGAAGACGATGCCGGGCCAGGTCAGGCCGGCAAAGATGAGCGATTTGACGATCGTCGATTCCTTGCCGCGGCAGACCTGGTTCATGTCGCGGGCCTGCTCGACAGAATACTTGGCCCGGTCCCAGCCCAGCTTGACATCGCGGTCGATGAGCACGCGCCGCTCGCCGAACATGAAGGCGTCGATGGAGATGACCACGTAGCCCCGCTTGACCAGCTCGTTGGCCGTCGGGCGGCCGTCGTAGTTGCGCTGGTGATACTCGACCATCACCGGGTGGTTCTGGTCGCCAAGGTCGTGGACCTTCTCCTTGCCGAACAGGAACCAGCCGCCGTGCGAATGGAGATCGACGATGGCCGGCGCCGGCTTTTTCAGCCCTTTGGGCACGAGCACGTAGGCGGGCACGCGAAACTGGGGCGACGTGGAGAAGATCACCTTCTCGCGCACGTGATCGCCGCGCTCCACTTTCTCGACCACTTCCGGATTGGGGTCGACTTTCTCGGGCTGATAGACAAGCGTCTCGAAGACCTTGGCCCGGGCCTCTTTCTTGAACTGGTCGAGGTCCTTGAAGCGATCGCCCAGGAACGAGTAGGTATAGGAGTTGCCCTGGGCCAGCTTGCTGACGTCGGGGAAAAGCGTGCCGAGGTTGGCCCCGTTGGGCTGCAAGTCGCGCTTGGGATCGACGGCGAGGGCGTCGAGCCCGGTGCAGCCCGCGGCGGCGGCCAGGCCGAGCGTGGTGAGAAAGTCGCGCCGGGAAGGATCGTGTTGCATGGTGGGACCCTCGGATTGAAGCAGATAGACTGCGATAGCAGGCGAACTGGTCATGAGGCACCGAGAACGATATCGCTTGCTACCGGGAGCTCACGCTCCCGGACGATCGTGTCAGCTTTCCAGACGCTGGCCGAGCTGGCGGGCAAACTCGCCTTCGTCTATACGTACGAACTGGACGCGCTCGCCGGCCCGGAGCGGGAAATAGCCGTCGGCCACGTTCACCAGTTCCAGGGGAGTGCGGCCGATCAGGTTCCAGCCGCCGGGCCGTTCCATGGTGTAGATGCCGGTTTGCTTGCCCGTGAGTCCGACGCTGCCCGGCGGCACGCGCAGGCGCGGCGATTCCAGACGGGGCACGTTCGCCAGCTCGGCGGGCAAATAGCCCAGGTACGGAAAGCCCGGGCAGAAACCAAGCGCATACACCGTGTAGACGCAGCCCGTGTGCAGGTTGATGATCGCGTCGGTGGCGAGCCCGGTGGCCCGGGCGACGCGCTCGAGGTCGAGTTGAAACTCGTAGCAGCAGGGGATGCGGTGCAACTTGCCCTCCGTCGGGCTGAAGCTGCCGGCGGTTTCGAGTTCGCGCAGTTCAGTCGCCACTGCGGCAAAGCGCATGCGGGGCAGCTCGAAAAAGACGGCCACGCTGGCATAAGCGGGTACCACGTCAATGAGCCAGTCGGGCGGATCTGCCCGCAAGTGGTTGGCGAAGCGAAGCGCTTCGGCCTCTTCCTGGAAGTAGGCCAGCGCTGCCTGATCGCCGAGTGGTACGATTTGCTTCATCCCGTGACCCAGCCGATGGAGTTGCGTGCCTGCCCGTTGTGGCCATTGCCCGGGCGCAGGAAGAGCTTGGGGAGCGCGATCGACTCGAGCGCGGGCAAGAGCCCTTCGCTTGCCAGCACGAACTCGGCGCTGGCGGGCAGTGCCGCCTCGGGTTTTGTTTCGAGCCAGACGCCGCGAAAGCCACTGATGCGCGCCGCCGTCAGTTCATCGAGCCGTGCCGCGGGGGCGATCCAGCCCAGGCAGCAGGCATGTTGCATGCGGGCCTGGAGCAAAGGAATAGGCAAGGGCCCTGCTTCGATCTGCCCGAGCAAGAGCAGGCCGATACGGTCGGCAAACTCCCAGAGATCACCGTTATCGGGGCGGACGGGCACGATGAGCGTGTTGAGTCCTTCGGCACGCAGTCGGCCCGCATCTTCGAGCGTCGGGCTAGCCAGGCAGCCCTGCACGTCGACGATGTGGCCGTTGAGCCGGACGCCGCGCTGGCTCAGCGTGGTGATCTTGAGACCGACGGTGACCGAGACGCCGTCGCGGCGTTCGTTGCCCTGCCAGAGCTCGACGGTGCCTTCATAGAGAAACGGGCTCTGCGGGTCCCAGTAGCTGGCCTCGGGAATGACGATGCGGCGCGAGAGGAGGGGCAGCCCTTCCGGCAAGCGCGGGAACGGGCGGAGCGGGTAAGCAACCTCGACCGTGGTGGCATACACGCAGCGCGGGCCGACGAGCCGACCGTGCAGTTCCAGCCCGTCGGCTTGCCCGGACGCCGCGACGCTGATCCACAGCTCGGGCTCAGACAGGTCGCGCAGTTGCTGGCGAATGTGAATGGACGTGATGGACTGGTTCATGCTTTCACCACCGGTGATCCTATGGCCGGGAGACATCGGCCGCAATGATCCACTCCCTGTTGGCCGGCGCTTCCGGGAGGATTTGACAGAATGAGGGATCGAGTCCAGTATGGATTGGGTGAGTCGCCTGCATATCTACGTTTCACCTTCGAGGACCAGCCATGTCTCGGTCTACACGCAATGGCATCTCCATGATCGAGTTGCTGGTGGTGATTTTCATCATTGGCATCTTGATCGGCCTGTTGCTGCCAGCGGTGAGGCGAGTTCGTGAGCCCGCCAATCGAGTCAGGTGCGCGAACAATCTCAAGCAAATCATGCTTGGGCTGCACGTTTATGAATCAACAGGCAGACCAGAAACCTATGGGACCTTCGACTACCCGGTGGCACCGATCGAAGGTCACTTTCCACCTGGCTGTTTTGGTCCGGGAACTGTTCCCGAAGAACGGTTGAGCTGGCTGGCCGCCCTGTTGCCCTACGTGGAACAGGAGGCCTTGTACAAGAAACTGGAGCCCGCCATGGGCTATGCTGGAAACCTCTCAGCCGCCGAAACGAGGATATCCATGTACCTATGTCCTTCTTCGAAGCAGGGCTCGTCGACTGGGAGTACGCTGAGCAACTACGTCGCCATGTCTGGAATCGGTCTGGACGCCGCCGGGCGGCCCGCGGGAGCGAACGGCAATGGCTTCATGGGCTACGATCGCCTCACCTCGCTGGCCATGATCGCTGACCGCGACGGCACCGCGAACACGATTGCCCTGATGGATACGGATATGGATCTCGGATCCTGGGCGCGGGGCGGCCCGGCCACCGTTCGCGGCGTTGTTCCCGGCACAGCTCTTCTGGGTGATCAGCGGCCCGTCGGCAACCATCCTGGCGCCATGCTCGTTGCGATGGCCGATGGTTCTGTCAGGCCTGTGAACTACACGATCAAACCCGGGACGCTGGCCGCCTTGATCACGATCGCTGGCGACGAAGTGATTGGAACGGATTGGCAGCCATGAGGTATCCCATCCTGACGACGGTGTTGCGCTGGCTCGCGGCGGTGCTGATCCTGCGCGTGCTGGTCACCATCCTCGCCAACTATCCGGATTACTTCCCGCCCGATTTCAATTCCCTCTTTCTCGAGGGCCGTGCGGCCACGTTCCACGGCGCTTACCGGGCCGCCTTCTACCTACACATCCTTTCTGCCCCGTTCGTGCTGCTCAACGGGCTGATCCTGCTGAACGGCTATGTGCGCCGTCGCCACCCGCGCTGGCATCGCTGGCTGGGCCGGTTGCAGGTGGTCTTGCTGCTGTTGCTGGTCTTGCCAAGCAGTGTGGTGATGTCTCGACACGCTTTCGGCGGCTGGCAGGCCGGGCTGAGCTTTGTCTTGCTAGCGGCGGCGACCGCGGCCTGTGCCATCATCGGCGTCGTTCGCGCATGTCAGCAGCGCTACGACGCGCATCGTCGCTGGATGCTCCGCACCTATGTCCTGATCTGTTCGGCAGTGGCCCTGCGGCTGATCTCGGGCACGGCCGGGCTGTTCGACGTGGCGAGTCCCGAGCACGCTTACATCATCGCCTCCTGGTGCAGCTGGTTGCTGCCCGTGGCGGCCTTTGAAATCATGGAGCGCTGGCCCGTTCGGCCTGCGACAAGATCGGAAGATATGCGGCCCGTCCAGACCTCCGAAACGCACGCGGTACTGCGTTGACCGAAACCAAGACCGAATGGCAAATGAGGTTCACTTCACCGGGCCGGCCAGGTCAGCCAGGCGCTTCTGCGCTTCGGCGATCACCTTGGGGTCGGTAGAGTGGGTCAAGATTTGCCGATACAGGTCGACGGCCTTCTGGCGTTCAGAGAGCACGCGGTCGTAGAGGCGGGCGGCCTTCAGCCGCGCGTCGAACTGGGTATTCGGGTTCCACTGCACGCAGCGTTCGTAGTAGCTGGCGGCGCGTCGGTATTGCTTGTAGGCCTTGCTCTCGTAGATTTCGCCCAGCTGGTAGGCGGCGTCGTCGATCTTGTCGCACTGCGGATAGCTGGTGAGGATCTGCTGGAAGAGGATCTCGGCGCGGCGCTGGTTGTCGGTGTAGTCCTGGCCCCAGCCCTTGTCCTTGTAGGACATGGCCCGCATGTAGAGCTCGTTGGCGGCGGGCACGTTGTAGGCGGCTTGCAGCGTGGGGGGCGGCACGTCCAGCTCCAGCCGATAGGCACGCTTGCTGATGCGATGAAACTGGAGGAGTTCTTCCTCGGCCCACTTGGCCCGCTCGACGTCGCCGGTCTTGATGTAATGAGTGCGGAGGCGTTCGAGGACGGCCTGGTAATCGCGGCGGGCCGCCAGCAAGCGCTCGACCATCTCGATGTCGCTGGGGGGCGCATACGGGGCGGCACCTGGCCCGGGCGCGGGGGCAGGGGCCGCCGGCGGTGGACCATCTTGAGCCCGGGCAAAGCTCGGCGTGAACGTCAGCAACAACACGGCGATCCAGC
>JBFWSD010000314.1:0-7110 GCA_050248575.1 Gemmataceae bacterium | reverse complement strand
CGCCGTCGGCGGCGCGGGCAACTTCGCACAGAACGCGCCCGCCGGCAAACAGATCACCCTTCCCAAGGACATTCCCTGCGTGATCGCGGCCGCCGGTGTGGGCGCCGATGGCAACCGCCCCCCCTTCAGCAGCAAGGGGCCGTGTTCGTGGCAAGGGGTCAAGTTCTACGACGATTTCCCCCCCGACAAGCCACTCCTGAAGCCGGACGTGACCACTTTCAACACTGATTTTCCATGCTGGAGCCGGGCCAACTTCGCCCGCGCGCGGCGGCTGAAGGAAGTGTGGCAGGACGACAAGAAAGAGTACGGCCTCTACATCGGCCTGCGCGGCAACTCATTCGCGGGCCCGCACGTGGCGGGTGTGGCGGCCTTGATGTTGTCGGCCAATCCAGATCTGCCCGCCTGGGAAGTGAAGCGTATCTTGGAAGAGACCAGCAAGGACCTTGGCGCGGCGGGCCGCGACGCCGAGTTCGGCGCCGGGCTGGTGCAGGCGCTGCCCGCGGTGCAGAAAGCGCTCAGCGCTTCTCGATGAGCGACTGGGTCTTCACGACCGTGTATTCGTCGGGAAAGGTGTGAAAGGAAGACAGGATGAGGCAGCCCGGGCGGGCGTCCGCCACGATGAAGCCCAGTGGGGCCAACGCCAACCGGTGATCGGGCTGGAAGTTGTGCAGCAGCCCGCGCTTGCCGCCGTCGGCCATGATCTCGTCGTGAACGTGCAAGAAGATCTCGGGCGGCAACGTCTCCACCTGGAAGCTCATCTGATAGCTGACGCCGGCGGCACAAGCAAGGGCATCGTGGTGCTCGCCGCGCAGTCGATACGAGAGCAGCCTGCGCCGTTCGGGCAAGAGCTGATCGGCGACCGTGACCTCGGTGAGGAGCACGTCGGCGTTTTCCCAGGAAATGACGTGGCCGGTATTGGTGATGCGGACGGTGAGTTCGTAGTCTTCGCGGCGAATGCGACGCTCGGCCAGGATGTCGAACAGCTCGGGGTGCAGAGGTCTGCCATAGAGCTGAAAGACGAGGTCGGACACCCGGGGCCTGAGAGTCTTGACATTCATGATGGCATGTTCCGCCTCGCCATGAAGGACTTCGTGACCTGACTGGATGGGATTATAACAAGGGTGGCGCGGGCCACAATGCTGTTTCAGGAGTGGGCAAGAGAGGAGATTCGCGGCGACAAGGACAAGGAGGCGCGGGGACGAAGAGAGGTGAAAAAAACGAGGGGAGAACCTTGCGGTTCTCCCCTTGCCCCATTCGAGAACAATGCTGAGCCGGGTCTTACTGGCGCGATGGGCTCCAGGCAAAGAGCCAGACCCCGGCCTTCAACAGATTCAGCGAGCGGCGACGGCCTCGGTGGCCTCGAAGTTGACGCGGGTCTCCGCACCGGCGGTGACCTTGACCGTCTTGGTCAGGGAGACGCTCTTGCCGTCCTTTTCGATCTGAGCGGTCAGGGTGTAGACATAGTCCTTGCCCTGCTCGAGAGCGGGGGAGACGAACGTGCGCACGGCCGAGGTGGAGGTCGTGGCGTGATCGTCGATGATCAGCTTGGCATCGGCGGGAAGGGTCACCACGATGGTGGCGGGAGCCGGAGCGGCGGCTTCCTTCTCTTCCGGCGGCTTCTTGATCTTTTCAGGCTTCTTCTCGGGAGCGGGCATCTGGACGGCGCCACCGGTGCAACCGTGGCAGGACGAGCCAGAGCAGCCGCCGTGGCAGGTGTAGCCACTGCAGCCACAGCACGAGTAACCGGAGCAACCATGGCAACCATGGCAGCCGCGGCAGCCGCCGCGCTTGCCGAACAGGAAGCCACCACGGCAACCACAGCACGAGCTGCCGCGGCAGCCACTGCACCCGTAGCAGCCCGAGCAGCCCGAGCAACCGCGGTTGAACAGAGCCGGCTGTTCAGCGGCGCTGCCGCTGAGAGCCATCATGAGAACGACGCTGTACATTAGGAATTCCTCCTGCAAACATAAAATGAGCCAACCCACGCGTTTCGGGTATTCCTCAGGAACGCCCGGAGCCATTTCTGCAAAAATAGTGAATCTGCAGAAAATCGCCAAGAGAGATGGATAGTAAAGATGGATAAAAAATGTGTCAACACGAAACTGGGCAGGATAAGAAAAATCTAACGACAGGGAGCCCTGCGCTGTTCCGGATGTGCCTGTTGTAACAATAACACCGACACACCTCTCGCTTGCCCCTCCGCCACGAAAGACGCAAACTATTTTCAAATAAAAACTTATGTCACGGAAGCCCGGCTAGCTTCCGGGCCACCCACTCGATCGTCAACAGCAGCAAGAACAAGACCAAAGTTGGCCATTCTTCCCAGAGCTTCGCTTCCACCGGCCTTGTCCGCGTTACCGATTTTTCTTTCAACATTTCAACAATTGACGACGCGTCTTCGACTTCAACCAGCTTTCCCTGACTCTTCGTCGCCAGTTCGTCCAGCAACGGATAGTTGGTGGCCAGTTCAACCAGTTCGGCCGAGTCCTCGGGCAGCACGGTGAACGAGGCCCGCAGCTTGCCGTCCGGGCCGTTCAGCTTGTCCGCCAGATCCGGAATGGCCAGTTCGACCTGATATTGCCCGGGGGGCAGGTCACGCACGTTTCCTTCCAGCAAGCGGGGCTGCGCCGGCTTCTTCGTCAGTTGCACGAGCGCGGCCTGCTCTTCCTTGTCTCCTTCCGTCTTTCGCAGGATGCGGGCCGCCGCCAGCGCCTTGGCTCCCAGCGGCTGTTCCCGTTCCGTCAAGCGCACGACCACATCGACCGGTTCCCCGCGCCGGTAGACGGGGTCGGGCGTGCCGAAACGCAGGTATTCGTTGCCGGTCACCAGCGGCTTGTCGGAGGCCGCCCAGCGGATGAGTTGCCCCCAGAAGCGATGATGATAAGTGTCGCCGACCTTGAAACGCCAGCGCCAGGTGCTGTCGACGGCGACATAGACGACCCGGCCAAAACCGTAGTTCTGCCGCACGATCAGCCCGCGCTGACGGGTCGGGTCGTCATTGGGATCCTTCGGCTGGCCGGGGACAACGTTGGCGTCGTCTTCGCTGGTCAGGTAAGCGAGCGGCACGGCCGCCGGCTTGGCGGTGCCGATCACTCCCCAGTAGTGGCGGGGCAGCGCATTCCAGCGGCCCAGGTTCTTCTCTGCTTCCGGCTCAAGTCCGAGAAAGCCCGACTGCTCGCCGGCATGGGTCAGCGTCATGCGGAAGCCCTGCACGGGCTTGATGACGCGCGGCGTGCTGATGGGCAGCAGCTTCAGAATCGGATCGGTCTCTTCTCCTTCCGGTCCCGTCACGGGAGGCAGCCCTTCGAAGTAGGCCAGCGGCATGTGTTGCTTGCCCGCCGTGATGACCAGTGTGCCGCCCGTCTCGGCCACGTATTTTTCCAGGCGGCGGCGTTCGGCCAGTGGCATCTGTTCGGGCGAAACATCGCCGAGCACGATGCAGGCGTAGTCGGTGAGGGCATCGACCTCGGCGGGCCAGCCCAGGCGCGGATGTTCGAGCTTGACCAGCTCTTCCTCGGGAATCTTGCCGATGCGCGGCTGATGAAACACGATGCTGCGCACGTCCATGGTGTCGTCGCGCTTGAGGGCGCTCTGCAGATAATGAAACTCCCAGCGCGCCTCGCCGTCGATGACCAGCACCTTGGCCTTGTCGTCGGCCACGTTCACGGCCACCGCCCGACGATTGTTTTCCTCGCGGATCTCGCCAGCGACAGGCTTGACCGAGACGGCCAGTGTCTGGATGCCAATGTCGTCGAGCTTGAGCTGGAAGCGGCGCGTGTAGAAGCGATCGGTGCCGTCATGCTGAATGAACTCGCGCAGCGGATCCTTGCCGCCGGGGGGCTGCAACTCGAGGGCAATCTCCTGGGCGGGCAGCCCGCTCACCTTCACCTGCACCTCGACCGGAACATCCACGCCCTTGAAAACCGCGGAGGGAGCACGCACCCAGACAATGGAGATATCGGGCGGCGCCTTGCGCGCCCCGGCGGCGATCGCGTAGATGGGCATTTGTTGCTGCCCCATCTCGATGGCCTTGACCACGTGGGTCGTGCCCGAAGTGCCTTGATTGTGCAGCCCGTCGCTGAGGAGCACCACGCCGAGGATCTTGCCCTCGGCCTGGCCCGAGCGTTCCAGAGCCCGCACCAGGGGCAAGCTCAGATCGGTGCCGTCGTCGGCCGCCGGGATCGGGGCGGGCTCATTCTTCTTGTCGCCGCCGGGCTGCGTTTTCTTCTCCGGCACCCGCGCAAATGGGGACAGGTAGCCCGCCACCTCGTCGCGTTCCAGATCGCGCAGGTCACGCGCGAAGCCGACCACCTTCACCTCGTGTTTTTCGGCAATGGCGTCGAGCAAGCCCATCCCCTGCCCTTCTTGCGTGAGCAGCACTTTCTCGACAACGCCGAGCCGCGTGAGGCGATCGACGCGTTCGATCAGGCGATCGTGTTGCCGCTTGCGCTCGTCGATCAGCTTGCGTTGCTCTTCGGGCGGCTTCTTGGCCTCCTCGTCGTCGAGCCAGCGGGGCGGCTTCTTGGCCTCGTAGTCCTTGATCCAGCGTTCGAGCTGGGGCCGGGCAACCAGATCGTCCGACATCTTCAAGGCCAGCGCCAGCCGCAGTTTTTCCACGGCGGGGCGTTGCGGATCGGCCACCTTCATGCTCTCGGAATGATCGATGGCCACCAGTACGCGGCCCGATAGCGTCTCGGTCACCGAGCGGGCCAGGATCGGCTGCAAGAACACAACAAAGAGCAGGAAGCCGATCACGCACAGCCGCAGCCCGAGCAACAGCGTCGCGGTGCGGGGCCGCACCAGCTTCATCTCGTAGAGATAGAGCATCACGATGGCCGCCGGCACGAGCAGGCAGATCAGAATGGAAACGAACACGCCCAGCCCCGACATTTCCTGCCAGCGCGGGGTCATGAGCACCACGGCATCCGTGAACGGCAAAGGCATCCGATACATTGGCTGGTCCTTGCGGGATGGAACAAACGGGCGGATAGTGGCGGGGGGATCAGTTAACAGGATGGTAACAGAGATTCCGGGAGCGTCCAGTGAATCTTCGGTGATCGTCAGGAGTGCGGAGTCAGTCGTCGTTTTGCATCTGCGCATGATGACTCCCGGAGTGGCGAGTATTTTTCGCCAGCGAGGAATTTGGTGTGGAATCCCATCAGGCCGCTTGCACACTTGGCTTGCACACCGAAGCCAGTTGCGGATTCATTCCATGTCCTTGCAAGCGATTGGCTTGAGGCGAAAATCGTCGAATGTGGAGTGTGCAAGCAGCCCGGCGGCGCAACCTCACACACAGACCTGCGACTGCTCGCCTGTTGCGTTTCACATTGATCTTGCGCCGGTCAGGAAGAAAGTACGTGTCAGGTGTGTCAGTCACTCAAGCGAGCGATCTCGTCGCGGATCGTTTCCGCCCGGACGAACCCAAGTCACGCTGCCGCTGGCCAGTCTTCGATTCCTGAATGTTCCAGTAGATCTGGCCCTCGATCGGGAGGGCCAGCGCCATCGGAAAGAGCACCGCTGGCGGCCCTTCGTCCGTGGCTGCCGATCGTTGGCCATTGGCCAGGCAAGCCAGGCAAGCTGCGCAGTTCTGCCCGGTGCATTTCTTCGCTCGATCCGTGGTGGCATTTCAGCCTCACCTCGATGTTTGCCGATCTTGATCGTACCGATCTTGCCTCTTCTGCCGATACCGAGGAAGGCGGGCCGCGTGGCCAAGCGAAAGATGACTGCCGCTTACACGACGCGTTCGGGGCGTGCCTATCACGCCGACGCGCTCGAAGTGCTGCGCGAAGTGAAAGACGGTTCGGTGGCCCTGATCATGACCTCGCCGCCTTTTGCCCTGCGGCGGCAGAAGGCGTACGGCAACGTCACCCCGGCCGAGTACATCGAGTGGTTTCTGCCCTTTGCCCGCGAGTTCCGCCGCGTGCTGGCCGAAGACGGCTCCTTCGTGCTGGATATTGGCGGCGCCTGGAATCGCGGCACGGGCACGCGCTCGCTCTACCACTTCGAGCTGATCCTGAACCTGGTCAAGGAAGGGCTGTTTCACCTGGCCCAGGAGTTCTACTGGTACAATCCGTCGAAGCTGCCGACGCCGGCCGAGTGGGTGACGATTCGCCGCACGCGCGTGAAAGACGCCGTCAACATGTTGTGGTGGCTGTCGAAGACCGCCGAGCCGCAAGCGGATAACCGCCGGGTGTTGCGGCCCTACAGTCGCTCGATGAAGCGGCTGTTGAAGGATGGCTACCAGGTGGCGAAGCGGCCCTCGCAGCACGATATCTCGCCGCATTTCCGCCGCGATAACGGCGGCGCGATCCCGCCCAACCTGTTGTCGATTCCGAACACGCGTTCGAACGACGAGTATTTTCGCAAGTGCCGCGCCGCCGGGCTGCCCATTCATCCGGCCCGCTTTCCGGCGCCGCTGCCCGACTTCTTCATTCGCTTCCTGACCAGCCCGGGGCAACTGGTGCTCGATCCCTTCGCGGGCAGCAACATGACGGGCTACTGCGCCGAGTCGCTGGGGCGCACCTGGCTCAGTATCGAGATCAACGCCGACTACGTGGCGGGCTCGAAGCTGCGCTTCGATGGCCCCGTGCCCAGCGTGGCGTGACTCGCCAGATCGCGTTGGTTGATCTTGCACCCAGCCGCTCGTGTTCGTTACATCGCTTCCGCCGGGCCGTTGCCCACTTCATTTCCGGCAAAGGAGGCAAGCATGGCCGAATACGCCGACCGCGAACACTATATTCGCCTGCGCAAGAGTGCCCTGGTGGAGATGCTCGCGAAGGACCTGCCCGCCCGCGACGCCCATGACTTCCGCCAGTTCTGCAAGCTCACCACGGCCATCTTCCACTTCACCTATCTCGAGCGGCTCGAGAAATTGAAAGACGCCTATGCTCCGTTCGATCCGGACGGGGACAGCCCGGCTGCGCAAGAGGGCGACATGGACACGCTCTTCCGCGAAGTCACCAGCTTGATGGAGCGGGCCAACTTCAAACGACTCAGCCACGACGAGATCCAGGCCGCCGTCGAAGGAGGCTCCAGCGACTGGGGCGTCAACATGGAGATCGACTTCGACGTTTTCGATCGGCTCGAAGTGTTTGCTCGCGGCGACACCAT
>JBFWSD010000313.1:0-7120 GCA_050248575.1 Gemmataceae bacterium | reverse complement strand
CCACGGTGGGCAACATCCAGGACTGGCCCCGCCACGAACTGCCCGTCAGCCGCTTGGAGATAGAGTGCAACCGTCTCTGTCCCCACGTTCAAGACGGCAAGATCCTCAAGACCGTTGCCGTCGAGGTCTCCGCTGACGATCCGTGAGGCAAACGGCCCAACACTCAATTGCATCGGGCTGCCATCCAAGTTCCGGACGGGCACAAACGCACCGTTGCTCAGACGGTAAAGCGACACGGTATCGCCCGACGAATCGAGCCCCGCTATGACGACGCCGTTGCTCGAATGAATGATCGCGAAGTCGCGGCTGGGTTGTAATACAGCGGCTCCCTGCGCATCCACGCCATTGACCACCAGCGGTGGGGAAAACGCCGTCGGATCCGTTGCCGAGAGCCCCTGGCGATACAGGATGCTGCCGGAACGATCCAAAATCAGCGTGTCGGCAATGCCGTCACCATTGATGCTGGCAACCTGTGGCGTCGATGCCACGGGGATGGACGGGAGTTGCCCGGAGGGGAGGAACGTGCCGTCTCCGAGGCCGAACAGGAACGAGGCCGTGCCGGCGTTCGTGGCAATCAAATCCAGTTTGCCGTCATTGTTGAAATCCCCGGACTGATAAACGTAGCCATCCGGCAAGGGGCCTTCCGAGTAAATAAAAGTACCATCACCGTTGCCGAGAAGAATGGAGATGCCGTCATAGGAAGCATTGGTAACGAGGTCACTGTGCCCGTCGCCATTGAAGTCCGCGAGGATAAGGTTACTGGCATAGAGGCGTACCAGAAAACTTCGGCGGCCCTGAAAGGTGCCATCGCCGTTGCCAAGAAAGAGTGAGATCGTGTCGTAGTAATCAACACAGGCCAGATCGAGAATACCGTCTTCATCGAAGTCGGCCACGACAACACCGTGGGGATGGTTGAGCGTAGGAATACGGAGCGCTGGCTGCAGAAACGTGCCATCGCCGATGCCAAGAAACACGGCAAGGTCGTCGTCGATGATGCCGACCAGGTCTGGTTTCCCGTCGCGGTTGATATCGGCCACGGTGGGAGGGATGTTCGAATCGATCCGAAACGATGGATCGTCACGTGGTGCGAAGCTGCCGTCGCCGTTGCCCATGAAGACATAGACATGCTGTTGCCAGTACAGGAGTACGTCCTGGTGCTGATCATTGTTAACGTCGCTCACGGACAGGCCCTGTGCCGAGGATGGGCCAGGAACGTCGATGAGGCGATAGTCCTGCGGGGGACGAAAGGTACCGTCGCCCACGCCCAGCAAGACGGCGAAACCGGTATAGTCATCCGGATAATCTCCGATAGTCAGCAGATCCGGGCGGCCGTCATCATTGACATCGGCGATGAAAATAGCCGGCGCCGTCGAGTAGTTCGGCAGCGTGAATTGCAGCGGATCTTGATAGATGCCATTGCCTCGACCCAGAGACACGGAAATCGTGGACGCCCTGACCGAGACTATGTCAGTGAAGCCATCGGAATTGAGATCGCCCTGGGCAAGTCTCCTCCCCTCCACTGGGGCCAGGGAAGTATCACGCCACCCGAACGTGCCGTCACTCAGACCGAACAGGATCGCGACCCCGTTACTAGTGGTGTTGAGCACGGCAATGTCCGTAAGCCCATCGTGGTCGAAATCAGCGGAAGCAATGACGGGACCAGGGTATTCAAGTCTTGGTGCCGTGTTTACTCCGGCCAGCGATGTGACCTGGTTTCGAAAGCTACCGTCACCTTGACTGAGGATGGAAACGAGATTGCTGGAGCCCACAGCTGCCACATCGGGGCTACCGTTGCCGTCCAGGTCGCAGGCAATGAGCATATATACGCCACTATGGGCGTAGGCTTGTACGGGAGCCTGAAAGCCCTGGATTGGATCATTGAAAACAATCCGTATTCTATCGCCGTCCGAGATCGCGAGATCTGTTCTCTGGTCGCCGTCGAAGTCGCCACTGACCACCGATTGGATTTCTCCGCCGATGCGTGCATCGGTGTATTGAGTGATAGTGCCGGACGTACTGTAAACGGTCACCGCTCCGGGGTCCACGACAATCAGTTCATCCAGCTGATCGCCATCCAGGTCCACAGCGAGAGCGCGCGTCTCGGAGGAATCGAGCTGAAACACATTGCCCGCAAAATACAGTTTTGGAGTTGGATAATCCCTGTTGATCGCGGCCACGTCGTTCCAGCCGCCACCGAAATGCCCGGTGAAGAGTGAGATCGAGTTTACGTCAAAAGAATAATAATCGCCGGTGAGATCGAGACCGGAGAAAGTGTTGAACGAGAACTGGCCCGTGCCGTCACCCAGGAAGGCGCCAATCCTTAAATCATAATCGATTTGTAACGCAATAGCCAAGTCGAGATTACCATCCTGGTCGACGTCGCAGGCCACGATCGAGCCGCAGGGTAACCCGGCATTGAAGAAATGTTCAGCTTGAAACGTTCCGTCCTCGTTCCCCAAAAAAACAGAGATTCCCTGGGGGCCTCCGTAGCCTCCATTGGATATGACCACGTCCGCATTACCATCTTTGTTGAAATCGGCGACAACCATCGCCGCGACTTGGCCTGGCACAACCAGATCGGAGAACGGCGCCAGCGAGGGCACGAATGTGGTAGTCAGTGTGTAAGCTCCCGAAGTGTTCGACGCCGCCGATGGCTCGACGCGCAGAAAATAGGTACCGGGCAGGACATGCTGGCGAATCTCGGCGGCCGTATTTCCCAGCATAGTATCGTCACTCTGGGCCAGCAAGTTCTGAAATGGCCCCTGGACGTCAGGGGCCAGCAATGCGATGCTGGGGTCTAGCCCAATGCCTTCCGCGTGAATCGTCAGCAGTCCTGACTCGGGCACCACCAAGGAGTAGTAGGTGGATTGCTGTGCCGCGAGACTGCCGACGACCGAATCGTTCTCGGTGATGCTCTCCAGGGGGCGCAGCTGCAGCGACCAGCTACTGAGAGTACCTCCGGGGCCATTGAGATTCGTGATCTCGAGCTGCCAGGTACCAAAGGCATTCTTGCCGGCGAAATCCGCAAGGCGGTTGGTTGGGCGAAACGTGCCTGTGAAGGGGGCAGCCGCCTGATCGATGCTCGTGGCAGCCTGATCGGCCAAGGTAGTACCGTGAAAATTGCTGCCAGTACCGCCCACATTTTTGAACAGTTCGACGCGCGTGCCGTCCGGCGCGATCAGGAAAGCGGCCAGACCCGCGGCATGGGGGTGATCAATATCAAGGCTGACCTGAAGCTCATCGATCGTGAAAGCATCCGTGATGTCAAGCAGCGAGAGAGTCGTGGCGTCCGCATTGATGGCACGCGGCGCGTCGAGGCTCGCATAGCTGCGTGGGTTCGCGGCGGTGGTATCGTCATCGAGAATCGTGTAGAGAAAGGTGTTTCTTCCGAGCAGGGCCTGTACCGGGCTGGAGAGCTGGATCTGGACTGTTTCCGGCCCTTCGTCAGCGTCGTCGTTGCGAATGATCAATGGCAGATACTTGATAACTTCGCCAGGCTCAAAGAGCAGATCCCCTTCATCCAACTGGTGGTCGCTGCCGGCGGTGGCACTGCCGCCGCTGACGACATAATGCACGGAAGTCTGTTGCCCGGAGGCAGTGGAGAGCTGCACGGCAATGCTGGGGGCAGCCAGCCATTCGCCATTGCTGGCGGAATCCCCAACGAAGCCAATGGTCGGTGGTGCATCATTGTCCACGATCGTGTAGGTAAATGAATTCGCCGTCAGTCCAGCATTCACCGGGCTGTCAAGCAAGAGGAAGATGGTCTCATCGTTCTCGTCGAGTGTATCGTCAATGATGCTCAGTGGTATCCTCTTGCTCGTCTCGCCGGGTGCGAAGGTGAGTTTCCCCCCGGCCAGCGAATAGTCGACACCGCTGCTCATCGCAGTCCCATTACCGTCAATGGAGTAATTGATGGAGACGAACTTTTCAGAAGGGGCGGACAACTCCACGAGCACGTCCGGAGTAGTGTCTGATTCGAGGCCGAAACTGGCCGGAGCGAAAAAGCGAACCACGGGCTGAGGATCGTCGTCGACGATGAAATAGGTAAGCGAACTGCTCGAGCTCAGTGTCGCATTTTCCGGATGCGACAAGGAAATCTCGATCGTCTCGATCGGTTCATCTAAGAGGTCGTTAATGATCGTCAAAGGGAGTGTGAGTTTGGTCACGCCAGGTGCGAACACCAGCGTTCCTGGAATCAACGTGTAGTCGACGCCGCCGCCCGTGGCGCTGGCCGAGGTGACGGTATAATCCACGGTGACTGATTCAGTGGCTGCTTCGGAGAGTTGAACAGTGATGCTGGGAGTCGTGTTACTTTCGAGATTGAGAACTGACGATGCGGCCAGGAATACATTGTCAAAGGACTGAGAGGAGAACGAATACAGCCCGACGGCGCCTGAAGTATAGAGATCGCTGGTCAACGAGGTGATGAGTTGTCCATTGACAAACGCCTTGTAGCTATCGCCCGAGACTTCAACACGAAGGTGGGGCGTTCCTCCCAGGTTAACACTTGCCAGGTTAAGAGGTGAGCCTGCCTGACCGGTAACTTCGTGCCAGTACAACGTGTTTCCCTTCGTCACAAGAAGGATTCCGTTGCGACCGTTGCCGACAGCCTCGCTTCGCAGCCAGATTCCACCATCGGCGACCTGATGGACATCAACCTCGAAGACAAAATCCGTAAGCTGGTACGGAAGAACCGAGTAGGTTAGAGGATTGTTAGAAGGGGCTGTGGCGTGATAAGTTCCAGCAGATGCGACCCAGCCACCTGCAGTGTTGCTCCAGAGCGCGGAAGGCTCAGTGTCAAAGGAATCTGTAAATGCAATGCTCGATTCTTCGGCAACGATGCTTAGCTCTGGCACGGTTGTCGCCGGGAGGCAGCGCTCCTCGAGAGGCTCACAACAAAGCCGGTGTCGAACCGGTCGAAGTGTCGCGGACCTTCGGACAGTCGGTGACAAACGCATGGACATCTCCGTTCAACTAACATCCAACCGGTCGCACTTCGGAAGCATCTCAACGCAACGTGGCTTGGAGCTGGGCAAAGCGCGGGCTTCGGCGCACCGCCTGCAGGGCCGGGTCGGTGTCGATAAAGTCCTTCCAGTAGATGGCCCGCTCCGCGGCGGGCACCTGGTCCAATGATTCGCGGAGGAGGTCGATGGCCCGGCTCTGATAGAACTGGGCCTGGCTCAGCTTCTGGCGATCGAAGGCAGCGTTCTTGCTCACGGCGTCGACGGCCAGGGCGTAGGTGCGGGCGGCGTTGTAGCTGAGCCGCGACGAAGCCGGGCCGAGCCTGAGTGACGTCTCGATGTCCGCCAGTGCTTCTTCGTGCTTGCCTTGCTTGACGCGGGCGTTGCCGCGCCCCGAGTAGGCGTCGCCGTTCTGAGAGTCGAGCTTCACGGCCTGGTCAAAGTCGCCCTCGGCGACTTCGACGGCGTTGAGGAGCAGATACGCCCAGCCGCGGTAGCTGAAGGTCTGGGCACGGATCTTGTCGGCCTGCCCTTCGGTCACCTTGGCGAGGGGCGCTGCCAGGGCCAGCGTGAAGTCGTCGATCGCTTCGCGAAAGCGCGACAGCTTGGTGCGAATGAGGCCGCGCGTGAGATAGGCATCGTGATCGGCCTCGCCGCCGCGCGTCAGGTAGCGGTTGATGGCCAGCAGGGCCTCGCTGTGCCGGCCCAGCTCGAGCAGGGCTTCGGCACGAAGGCGGTGAGCGCTCGGAAACTCTTCGGGATGCATGCGCTGGGCGGTCTCGAAGGCTTCCAGGGCATCCTGGTAGCGGCGCTTGCGGTACAAAATGCGGCCGCGCTCCAGGTGATCCGAGGCCAGGTTGGTCGACTTCAGTGCGGGAGCCGTGGCTACGGCACGCTCGAGATCGTCGAGGGCGGCATCCTCCTGACGCCGCTTGAGCTGTAGCAAGGCACGGGTGCGTAACAGCGACGAGTCGCTGCCGCGCAGCTCGATGGCACGATCGAGGTTCTCGAGGGCCAGATCGAGCTGTCCCTGAAACTGCCAGAGCCGGGCCAAATTCACATAGGCCTGGTACTGGTCGGGCGCGAGAGCAATGGCCCGTTCATATTCGCGGCGGGCGCGGTCCAGCCAGTGCTGCACCTGCTTAGTATCGGCCTGCGCTTGCTCGCCGCGCTGGAAGTACATGACGCCGCGATTGACGAGTACGCCGTAGCGAACTTCGTCGTCGCCTTGTTTTTCAGCGCTGGCGAAGTCCAGTTCGGCGGCGTCGTACAGGTTCAGTGTGGCGTTCGCGTGCGCCCGCAATGAATAGGCCCAGGCGAAATCAGACTGCTGGATGCAGGCAGTCAGCCGGGCCACACCGGCATCGAGTCGGCCCGCGTGCAGGTAAATGCGGCCAAGCTCGAAGTTGGCCCAGTAGTGGTCCGGGCGCAGGTCGACGGCCCGCTGCAGGTGCTGGATCGCCTGGCGATGGGCTTGCGTGCGTGCCGGTTCCGCCAGCGCGGGCACGGTAGCATAGAGCTCGGCCCCGACCAGGTAGTTGTCGGTTGCGGTCTTTGCTTCCATCTTGCGGGCCAGGGCGAATTCTCCCGCAGCGCCTTCCTTATCTCCCGTGATGAGCAGGTAAGTCCGCCGCCGCATGTGGTAGGCGCGGGTGTCGAGGCCAAGCTGGGCAGCGCGGTCGAGGATCTCGAGGGCTTTGCGGGCCTGGACGAAGTCGTCTTCCCCCTTGTCGCGCACTGGATGGGCCGTGGCATGCGCCCAGGCCAGCAACAGTTCGTAGCAGCCCGGCACGATGCTGTCGCGCTCGGCCTCGGTGAGGTAGGGATTGTCCGTGTCGGGACGCCCGCGCGTGGCAAGCGTGACGCCGTAGCAAGCCAGGGCTTGCGGTGCCTCCTCACGGACCACTTGCAGGTTGCTGTGCTGCCGCGTACCGATGTTCGGCAGCTGATGGATCATCGCCCGGTTCGCAGCACGAAGGAATCTCTGGTGTGTGTCGCGGGCAGCCCGGCTCTTCTCACGCTCCGTTTGTTGTTCTTCCTTCCCTTGCTGGATCGCCTGCTCCAGACTGCTCGCATATTCTTGCAGCGGCGCCAGCGCGGGCTGCTGGCGGATCATCCCATCCACACGGCTCCACTGCGTCGTGGCTTCTTGCCAGTCC
>JBFWSD010000312.1:0-7142 GCA_050248575.1 Gemmataceae bacterium | reverse complement strand
CACCACCACCCGGCCGAAGGGCCGACAGTGCACCACCTGACGAGCCAGCCCCATTCGTAAACTGGTTAGTTGCTGACCGGCAGCACGCGCAACTCGCGGGGCAGCGGGAAGCTGACGTGTTCTTCACGCACCACGCGGTTCTCCACTTCAGCACCGAAGTGTTCTTCCAGATAACGCACGCACTCGCTGACCACCTCTTCGGGTGCGCTGGCCCCGGCAGTGATGAGCACGGTATCGCCAGCAGCGAACCAGCCATCGTCGATCTCGCGGATGCCGTCGATCAGGTAGGCCGCCTTGCCCGAAGAGCGGGCTATCTCCGCCAAACGCATGCTGTTCGAACTGTTCTGGCTGCCCAGCACCAGGACAATGTCCGCCTCGGCGGCCAGTTCCTTCACGGCTTCCTGGCGGTTCTGCGTCGCGTAACAGATATCGTCGCGCGACGGGCCGACAATCTGCGGATAGCGTTTCTTGAGAGCCCGGATGATCACCTCGGCGTCGTCAACGCTGAGGGTGGTCTGGGTCAGGAAAGCCAGCCGCGCGTTGGGCGGAAACGGCAGCCGGGCCACATCCTGCGCGTCTTGCACCAGGGAGATGCTGTCCGGCGCCTCGCCCATCGTGCCCAGCACCTCGTCGTGCCCTTCGTGGCCGATCAGGATGATCGAGTAGCCCTCCTTGCTGAAACGCACTGCCTCCAGGTGGACCTTGGTGACCAGCGGGCAGGTGGCATCGATGGCATGCAAGTTTCGCTCGGCAGCCGCCTCGCGGATCGCCGGCGCCACGCCGTGAGCGCTGTAGAGCACCGTGGAGTTCGGCGGAACCTCGTCGATGCTGTCGACGAAGACGACGCCTTGCTTGCGGAAGCGCTCGACTACCGGGCGGTTGTGGACGATTTCGTGGTAGACGTAGAGCGGGGTGCCGTACAGATCGAGGGCTCGTTCCAGGCTCTCGATTGCCATGTTGACGCCGGCACAGAACCCGCGCGGATTGGCCAGGATAATCTTCACTGCGTTCCCCTCCGTGTTGCTCTTATCCTAGCGAAGGGGCCAGTTTATGCCAAGCGATCCTGCCGCCCGGCCGGGCTCGAGCATCAGGACATGATCTCCTTGACCACGTTGCCGTACACGTCGGTGAGGCGGAAATTGCGGCCCGCGTACGAGAAGGTCAGCTTCTCGTGATCGAGGCCGAGCAGGTGCAAGATGGTGGCGTGCAGATCGTGCATGTGCACCTTGTTCTCGATGGCGTGGTGGCCGAACTCGTCGGTATTGCCGAAGCTGAAGGCCGGCTTCACGCCCGCGCCGGCCAGCCACATGGTGAAGCCGCCGGGATTGTGATCGCGGCCGGTGCCGTTCTTCTCGGCATACGGAGTGCGGCCGAACTCGCCGCCCCACCAGACCAGCGTGTCTTCGAGCAGGCCGCGCTGGTGAAGATCGGCGAGCAGCCCGGCGACTGGCTTGTCGGTATTGAAAGCATGGTCGGCGTGCTTGGGCAGGTTCGAATGCTGATCCCAGGCCGGGTTGTTGCTGTTGTCGCCGTAATTGACCTGCACGTAACGGACGCCCGCCTCGACCAGCCGCCGGGCCATCAAGCATTGCCGGCCAAAGTTGTCGGTCCCCTTCTCGCCAATGCCGTACAGCGACTGTGTCTCCTTCGTTTCCTTGGCAAGGTCGAGGATCTCGGGGGCGTGATTCTGCATGCGGAAGGCCCGCTCGAACGAGGAGACCACCGCATCCAGCTCGCTGTCGCTTTTCTTGCCAAGCTGTTCCGCATTGAACCCTTGCAGAAGATCGAAGAGCTGTTGCTGGTCTTCGGGGGAACGGGTCTTGTTGACCAAGTCGCGGATCTTGGCCTCGGAGGCCGAGATGCCGGCCCGGCCCACCGCGGTCCCCTGAAAAGCCGCGGGCAGAAACGCGCTCGAATAGTTCCGCGGCCCGCCGTTGCCCATCGACGGGCTGATCGTCACGAAGCCGGGCAGGTTTGCGTTCTCGGTGCCCAGGCCATAAAGGAGCCACGACCCCATCGACGGACGGATCAGGTTGATGGAGCCCGTGTGCAGGAAGAGGGTGGCCGGCCCGTGGGCCACTCCTTCGGTGTGCATGCCTTTGAGCACGCACAGCTTGTCGGAGTGCTTGGCGATGTGCGGGAACAGTTCGGAAACCCAGTGGCCGCATTCGCCGTGCTGGCCGAATTTCCACAAGGGCTTCATGATGCGATGCTGCACGACCTTGCGGGTCTTGGCCAGCGTGCGGGCATCGTCGAACTCGCGCATCTGCCCGTTGTCGCGGAGCAGGCGCGGCTTGTAATCGAAGGAATCGATGTGGCTAGGGCCGCCCTGCATGAACAGGAAGATGACCCGCTTGGCCCGCGGTGCATGATGGGGCTGCTTCTGAGCCAGCGGATCGGCGGCGGCCCGTGCCTCATGAGCGAGCCCGGCCAGCGCCATGTAACCGAAGCCGCACGCGGCCGACTTCAACGCTTCCCGACGGCTGAATAGCATGTTCACTCTCCTGTTGTGCTGGACTCGGCGAGCCGAGGCAAGCGGCGCCCTTGTTTCTCGAGCAGCACCGCTCAATCGTCGTCTCTCGTTGGCTCCAAACCATCAGCAAACCAAATCAACAACGGAAACTCCTGGTTCCTCAGATTGAGTTCTCTCAGCGCTTTCCTCCGGGGGCTTACACCCCCGGCTCGCCTTGTCTAGAGTCTGCTTCAGTTCACGTAGCGGAAATCAATACAAGCGAGGACCGCCTGGCACAGGCGCGTCCAGTTTTCGAGCGCGGCCTTGTCGTCTCCCTTGGCCAGGGTTGCCTGGGCGAGGGTCTTCTCCTTCGGACTCGGTGCGCGGCCCAGCGCCAGTTGGAACAGGCGTTCGACGCGCTGGTCGTCAGACAGTTCCTTCTTGGCAAGGAGGTTCTGCGCCGTGGCCTTCGCCTGTTCCATCACGAACGGATTGTTCAGCAGGAAGAGTGCCTGGGTGGGCACGGTGCTGACGTTGCGACGCCCACCGACGAGGTTGGGATCAGGGAAATCGAAGACCTCGAAGAGCTCGTTCAGACGATTGCGGAAGATTGGCGTGTACACACTACGGCGGTTGTCGTCGAAGTTGTAGCCGTACTCGCTGGAGGTCCCCTTGCGGATGGTCGGGCCGCCCACGTTGCGTTCGAGCTGCCCGGAAACGGCCAGCATCGTGTCGCGAATCGCCTCGGCATCGAGGCGACGGCGGTTCATGTATGCCAGCAGCCGGTTCTCGGGATCGGCATTGGAAACGGCCCCGCCGCTGGCCAGCTGATAGGTGCGCGACAGGACGATGCGGCGGATGAGCTGCTTGGTGGACCAGCCCTCCGCCATGAACTGCCCGCACAGGTGATCGAGCAGTTGCGGATGCGAGGGCCGCTCGCCCGCGAAGCCGAAATTATCCACCGAGCGAACGATCCCCGCCCCGAATAGATGATGCCACACGCGATTCACGTACACGCGGGCCGTGAGCGGGTTCGAATCACTGGCGATCCAGCGGGCCAGTTCCAGCCGCCCGGAATGATCCTTCGGCACGTTGCCTGTCGGGCTGCCCGGCGGCGTGGCCACCTGCAAGAAGCCGCGCGGCACCACGTCGCCGCGATTGTGGAAGTTGCCTCGGATGCAGACGAAACAGTCGTCGATCTTGGGCGCCTCGTTCACCGCCATGGCCGTCGGCCGCTTCGGGGCCGCTGCCTGCAGCTTCTTCAGTTCGGCTTCCATCTTCTTGATGTCCGCGTCGCTGACGGTGCCCTTCGGAGCGGGCTTCTCTTTCTTGGGCGGGCTGACCTTGGCGGTGTCGGCGGCGTTTTCTTTCTTCAGGTCCTCTTCACTCAGGAACTGCACCGCGTCGACGATGACGTGGCCCGTGGTGCCTTCATTGGAGATGAGCACGAACCACTGCCCGTTGGTGTCGAAGCGGAACTTGCCCAGCGAGATCCAGCGGCCGTCGATCGGAGGATTCTTTTGTTGATTGACGTGGATGGTTTGCTCCCCTTCCAGGCTGAGCACGGTCACGGGCACCTTCGGGGCTCGATTGCTCGCAGCGGTGTACGCCAGGCGCACCTCATAGAGGCCGTCTTTCTTGAACTCGGGGACAAAGGTCAGGGTCTTCTGCCCTTTCTCGCTGTTGCCGTCGTGGAGGTAGCCCTCGCCGACGAAAGAGTTGTTGTAGCGCGAGGCAGTCCACTGCCCGATCCGCTTGGCCTTCACATCGTCGAGCACCAGCCCGGGCAGATCTTTGACCGCGACTGGCCCCGACGTCGGCGCGGCCGGAGTGGCGACGGTTGTCCCCTTGAGTTTTGCCTTCGCCTCCTTGATCCTTGCTTCCAGGGCGGCGATGGCGGCATCATGCTTGGCGAACTCGGCCGCGCGGGCCGGCTCGACCGGCAAGGGCTGCTCCACCCACGTCGATACGTTGTTGTGGATCAAGGTCCGCGTGCTGCGGAAGATCCCCGCCAGCGCGTAGTAATCCTTGGTGGGGATCGGATCGAACTTGTGATCGTGGCAGCGGGCACAACCGATGGTCAGGCCCAGGAACGCCCGGCCCACGGTGTCGAGCTGCTCGTCGATCACGTCCATTTCCAGGATCTGCTTGTCTTGCCGCTCGTAGTTGGTCGGGCCCAAAGCCAGGAACGCGGTGGCAATGATCTGCTGAGCCCGTTCATCCGGGTTGCCCGCGTCGAGCAGGTCGCCCGCCAGCTGCTCGACGATGAACTTGCGATACGGCTTGTCCTCGTTGAGGCTGCGGATGACATAGTCACGATAGCGCCAGGCATCGGGAAAGAGGAGGGAGCGGCCGCCCCCCGACGATTCGGCAAAGCGGGCCACATCCAGCCAGTGCCGGCCCCAGCGTTCGCCAAAGTGCGGCGAGGCCAGCAGCCTGTCCACCACCTTTGCAAACGCCTCGGGAGACTTGTCCGAAAGAAACGCTTCGATCTCCTCGGGGGTGGGGGGCAGGCCGATCAGGTCGAAGTAGACGCGTCGCAGCAAGACGGCCCGATCCGCGTCCGCGGCCGGGCTGAGCCCCTTCTCTTCAAGCGCCGCCAGAATGAAGCGATCGATGCCGTCGCGGGGCCACGCCTGGTTCTTGACCGCGGGCGGCTTGCTCTCTTGTACCGGGCGAAACGCCCAGAACTTGCGGCCCTCCTCCACGGTGACGACTGGTTTGCTGGCGATGGTCGCGTTGCCCGTGCGCGGGTCGAAGGCTCCCTCGGCGATCCACTTGTCGAAGTCGGCGATCACGGCGTCGGGCAGCTTGCCCTTCGGGGGCATTTTCAGCCCGTCATCGGAGTAGTGCAGAGCCTTCATCAGCAGGCTTTCGGCCGGTTTGCCCGCAACAAGAACCGGGCCGGACTCGCCGCCCTTGAGGAGCGCGTCGCGGCTATCGACCGCCAGCCCGCCACGCTGCTTCTTGGTTTCCACCGCATGGCACTTGTAACAGTGCTCGACCAGCACGGGCCGGATCTTCTTCTCGAAGAAAGCCTGGCGGGGGTCGTCGGCCGGGCTGGCGCTGGCCAACAACAGCACGAGCAGACAGCCGCCAGCGATTTCGAGCTTCGCACTCTGCATTAGCCTTTGCCTCCGACTCCAGTCAACGCCTGAGCTGTTGAGAGAATCCCTGGATGAAAAGAGCCCGCAAGGCTCGTTTTGGACACTGATTCCAACGGCCCTATTCTAGCCCGGGCCGCGGCGCTTCGGAACCGCCAGTCGCTTCGACCCAGGCGAAAGCTCCATTCGACCAGGACGAATAGACGGAACAATCGCCAGCAATGTTTGACAGTTCACACTTCGTAGCCTATTCTCGATTAGCTGGCCGACTCGCATTCTCTCGGTCGGCATCCGATCCTTGAAAGCCAGGTCTGCCTGTCCAGGACTCATCCTTGCCCTGGTTGATGGGGTTATCGTCAAGGTACACGGGCTCATGGAACGACCCGATTCCATGTCGCGCGGGCTGTAGCCTGCGCGAGAAGGATCGATCGGCTCCGCCCTTGCCCTGGCAAGCCGGTCCCTCCGCGGCAGCGAGGCCGATCACTCGGAACGGCATCGAGGAGGGAAAGAACATGAACAAGCATATTCTGGTCATGTTGTTCTTGCTCGGAAGTGCGCTGGCGGCACGTGGCGATGAAGTCCGCCCGCTCCGCATCGGTGTGGCTGACAGTCTCTTCGGTGGAGTCCCCAGGCCCGCCATTCGCGCCGCCGGCTCGATCATGAAGTCGCTGGTAGAAACGCAGTCCGGCATGAAATGCGAGTTCTTCCATGCCACCGACGCCGACGAACTGGTCGCCCAGCTCGACAAGAAGGAACTCGACCTGGCAGTCTTCCAGGGCTACGAATACGCCTGGCTCCGCACGCAGCAGAACGAGATCACGCCGCTGGTGCTCATCATCAAGCATAGCCGTCACCTGCACGGGCACCTGATGGTGCGGGCCGATGCGCCCGCCCGACAGATCAAGGACTTGCGCGGCCAGGTGCTGGGCATGGCCCGCGTGACCAGGCCGCATTGCCGTCTCTTCCTCGACAAGGTCTGCCCCGGGGAAGACTTCTTCAACAAGGTCAGCGAGACGGACTCGGCCGAGGAGTTGCTCGACGACCTCGTGGACGGTCTGGTGGGCTGCGCTCTCGTGGACGAGGCGGCCTACGACAGCTTCCGGACGCGCAAGCCGGCGCGATTCGCCAAGCTGCGCGAACTGGCCCGCTCCGAGACGTTCCCGGCCGCCCTCATCGCCTTCCGGGCAGGAACGCTCGACGAGGAACAGGTCAAGAAGTTCCGCGACGGGATGATCGCTTCCGGTTCCAGCGTGTATGGCCGGCAGCTGCTCACGCTGTCGCGCACGCGCGGTTTCGAGCCCATCCCTGACGACTACGACCGCAGCCTGGCCGACATTCGCAAGGCGTATCCGCGCCCCAGCCCGGTGCGTTCGCTGCTGGCCAGGCCCATGGTCCCCGCGCCCACGGTGGATGCCGGTACTGTGTCCGCCCCCTGAGTGGGAAAGGGATAAAGAGGAGTTAGCCCGTCCATGGAGGAAGCATCATGTCGGAGGTTCTGACCGGCGCCGACGCCACCGCTGAGCTGCCCAGCGATCGGCGTGCCTGGATTCGCTATGGCAGCGACCAGGACATCCATTGCCATTCGC
>JBFWSD010000311.1:0-7146 GCA_050248575.1 Gemmataceae bacterium | reverse complement strand
CAGTAGCAGCGCCCCCCCGGTTTCGACGTGCCGTTGCAGAGGACCGAACGCGATCGCAGCGCGTGGAAGCTGGTCGAGGTCCGCTCGCTCAAGGCCGACGAGATCGCCGCCGAGAAGCTGACCGAGATTCCCTTTTATGTCGAGACGGCCCAGGACATGGCCCTCGAGCTGGCCCGCTTCTATCATCCGCATGCGGCCGATCCGGTGAGCTCGCTCACCGTGCCCGAGATTCTCGCCGTGGTTGAGCTGGCGGCCCACGATCTGGCCGACACGGTGGATCGTTACGTGCCGGGCAGCCACCTCTTGACCATTGCCCATTTGCGGCAGGCCAAGAAGGCGGTCGACCTCTACCCCACCTTCCGCAATGCATACTGGATGCTGTCGGCCTTGTTCTCGCCCGTGAGCACGGGCATGCGTTACGCGGCTTCCGAGCTGGGCATGTCGACGCCGATGGCGGGCTTGCAGCAGGACCTGATTGTCTGGTTCTACAAGGTGTACCTGCATCGGCTGGGCAACTACCTGATCGAGCTGAACAGCGGCCGCCTGCGCGTGGGGGCCACGCGTTATCGCGAGCTGGTCGACGAACTTGGCCCGGGAGAGCGGCCCGTGCCCGCCGCCGGCGACGGGCAGCCCGCCCCCACCGACGAGCAAGACAAGGGGAAGCAGATCACCTTGCTGGTCACGGGCCAGGTCAAGGCGGGCAAGTCGAGCTTTGTCAACGCAGTGCTGGGCGAGCAGCGAGCCAAGGCGGATGTCTTGCCCGCGACCGCCAGCATCCAGCGTTACGAGCTCCAGCCCGCCGGCATTCCCTCCAAGCTCGTGCTGCTCGACACCATCGGCTTTGGCCACGAAGGGCCGAAGAAGGATCAGCTCGAGGCGACCGAGAACGCGGCCCGCACTGCCGATCTGCTCATCCTGGTCATGCACGCTCAGAACCCGGGCCGCCAGGCCGAACTCGATCTCCTCACCAAGCTCAAGGCCTGGTTCGACGCGAAGCCCGACCTGCGTATGCCGCGCGTGGTGGGCGTGATCACGCATATGGATCTGCTCAGCCCGGCCATGGAGTGGTCGCCCCCCTACGACTGGACCCAGCCGAAGAAGCCCAAGGAAGAGAGCATCCACGAGGCGCTGGAGACGGTCCGCGAGCAGCTCGGAGATCGGCTGGTAGGCGTGGTGCCCGTGTGCGCGGCCGCGGGCAAGGTTTACGGCATCGACGAATGGTTTCTGCCCATGCTGACCGAATTGCTGGGCGAAGCCAAGGCGGTGGCCCTTTTACGCGTGCTTCGCGCCGAGGTCGACACGGGCAAGGTGCGTAAAGTGTTCAAGCAGCTGCTCGCGGTCGGGCAAGAAGCGGTGAGATTCTACTATTCGCGGCCCCGCTGATGTCAGCTGCTCGTATCGATCATGCAGCTGTCATGCGAGGCCACACGTTGCCAAGAAGTCTTTCTTGCTGCAACTGATTCCCACATCGACACATGCCCTCGATCTTGTTGCCGGCGTGCGATTCGGTGCTTGCCTCTGGCGCGCCGGTGGGTAACCTGCCCTGACCTACACGGAGGACACATATGGGTTTTCTCAGTGGCAGCGCCACCTTCTTGCGCTATCGCGTCAATGGACCGGCCCAGGGCAACTTTGGACCCGGACACCTCGACAAGCTCGGCGAGCACGCCATCGGCACCCAGAAAGTTGCCGACAAGGATGGCCTGCAGATCGGCTGGATCGCCGGCGATCACATACTCGACGTCGATTTCGAGCTGGCCAAGAACATCATCAACGACGGGCTGTTCTTCTCGCTCCGGCTCGATACGCAGAAGCTGCCCACCGACCTGCTGCGGGCCTATAGCCGCATCGAGGTGAAAGGGCTGTCGGCGCAGAATCCGAGCGGGCGGCCCAGCTTGAAGCAGCGCCGCGATGCCCGCGAGGCGGCCCGCGATCGTCTCGAGGTCGAGGCCCGCGATGGCCGCTACACGCGCCGCCACGAGTATCCGCTCCTGTGGGATGCGCCCGGCAACCAGTTGCTGCTGGGCACCAATTCGAACAACGCGGTCGACCGCGTCCGCTGGCTCTTCAACGAGACTTTCGGTTACGCGCTCACCCAGATGGACGCCGGGGAGGTGGCCATCCAGTGGGCCGAGCAGAAGAAATGCGAACGCCGCCTGTCCGACCTGCAGCCCGCCTGTTTCGTGCCGCTCGCCAACGGCATCGACGTCGCCTGGATCAAGGATCCGGCCAACCCCAGCTACCTGGGCAACGAGTTCTTGCTCTGGCTGTGGTTCTACCTGGAAGTGGAAGACGACGTCATCGGGCTGCCCGACGGGTCGGAGGTCACCGTCATGCTGGCGCGTTCGCTGGCACTGGAATGCCCCCGCGGCGACACGGGCAGCGAATCGATTCGCAGCGACGCGCCAGTGAAATTACCGGAAGCGCGTCAGGCCATTCGCGGCGGCAAGCTGCCCCGCCGCGCGGGCATGACCCTGGTCCGCCACGACCAGCAATACGATCTCACCCTTCGCGCCGAGACGCTTGGCGTGGGCAGCGCCAAGCTGCCCCCCATCGAAGGGAACGAGGAGCGTGCCCGCCTCGAGGATCGCGTCAATCAGGTGCGGCACCTCATCGAAACGATCGAACTCCTCTACCACGCCTTCCTCGAGCGCCGCGTGGCCGACGGCTGGGACGATGAGCTCGAACGCATGCAGCGCTGGCTGAACCCGAAGACGGCCGAGCTGGTGGAATCAGCGTAGCCCGATGCGGGCAAGCACTTTTCCATTCGCCGTTCAAACTGCGCAAATCATGCAAAATGCCTGACTCGCCGCAACTCCTGGCGGGGTCACGGGTTTATTTTTTGTCAGGATTCTGCTGCCCCTCCGTGTAGTTAGTGGAGGGAGTGCGATGCCCCTGGATCGGCAGGCAGTGGTTCAGGCCTTGTTGCGCGGCAGGCTGCGGTTACTCGCATCCGCAATGCCCATTCTGCGCGATGCCCACCTGGCCGAGGATGTGTTTCAGCAGGTGGTCTTGAAGGCCCTGGAGACGACCGAGTCGTTCCGCGAAGTCGAGCACGTGCTGGCCTGGGGCATCCGCACGGCGCGACACCGGGCCATCGACCTGGCCCGCAGCCGACGCCTGCTTTACTTCAACGACGAAGTGCTGCAGTTACTCGAAGAATCGATGTCGGTAGCGTCCACGGAACTGCAGACTCGCTCGGAAACGTTGCAAAAATGCCTGGAGAAGTTGCCCGATCGTTCGCAAGAGTTGCTCAAGCTGCGTTACGAAGAAGGGCTGCGCTGCCACGCCCTGGCCGAACGCATTCGCCGCACCGTGGACGCCGTCTATCAAAGCTTGTCGCGCATTCATCGTCAGCTGCGTGACTGCGTCGAGGAGCAACTCGGACAGGGTGGGGCCGCCAGCAGTGGAGTCGTTACATGAACGATAAACCCGGCAACGAACAGCTCCCGGAGCACTGTCTGCTGCGCTACTGGGACAATGAACTGTCCGAGGACGAGCTGGCGGCTCTCAACCGGGCGCTCGAGGAGCAGCCCGGGCTGCGTGCGGAACTGGCGGAGTTGAGCTTGCAAGCATTGGGTCTTGCGGAACATTTTTCCGCGCAGCGGTTCCCTCAACAGTCGGTGGCGGCACCCCCCAAGCCTTCACACCCTGGCGAGCGCGTGGCGACCATCCCGGCGTCACCTGTCTTTCGCCAGGTTCGACGCTGGGGGGCCGTTGCCGCGGCAATGTTCGTGGCCGTCGTGGTCTCGGCCTGGTTCCTTGGCACTTCCACATCTCCCAGCGAACCGGTCGTTGCTCGAGTGAAATGGACAGAGGGCACTCTGCGTGTGGCCGCGGCGGACGGCAGCGAGACAGACTTGCCCGAGGGGGGCGCCATCACCTGGGGGCAAACACTGCAAACTCAAGGCGATAGCCAGGCTCAGCTCGAGCTCGCGGATGGCACCCAGTTGCAGATGTTTCCCTGGTCGTCGATCACCTTCAGCGTTGAAGGGGTCGGGCAACAAGTGCGCTTGCTCGATGGCGAGCTGACCGCCGATGTGCGGCGCGAGCCAAGCGCGCGGCCGCTGCTCTTGGCCACCGAAGAAGCGGAAGTCCGCCCGGCGCGCAGCCGCGTCTCGCTCTCACGCAATCGAAGGAAGACCGAGATCGGTGTGTTTGGCGGCGAGAGCTGCGTGGTGACGGCCCGCGATGGCCATGCCGTGGACGTCAAGCCCGGGCAGCGGGCCATCGCCGTACCGAACAAGACCTTGCGTCCGGAACCGATCGTGCCTGCACCCGACACGTTCGAGCTGTCGTTTGGCTCGAAGCTGCCCGACCGCTGGCGGGCCGGTGAGCTCATCACCGACAACCTGCCCGCGGGCGCGCTGGCGGCGGTGCACTCGGTGCCTCTCACCACCCGCGCGGGCAAGGTCCATTACCAGATTGGCACGCCCAATGAGTGGAACCGCGGGCTCTTTACGATCCATGACGACACGCTACTGCATCTGCGTTTTCGCGTGGACCGGCCCGGCTTCTTTCATCTGCTGGTTGGTGCCCGCGGGCCGGACCCAACCGATGCCGCCGCGGTCAACCTGGAAGCGCCCGGCTTCTGGAAACAGCGTGAACCGGGCCAGTGGTACACCGTGTCGCTGCCACTTTCCAGGTTTCGCCGCGTGGGCAAACGATTGAACGAACCGCCGCCCCCCTTGACCGCCTACTCGGTGATCATCGACGGCCAGGAAGTGGACCGCGGGCTGGCGCTCGAACGCCTTTGGGTCACACGTGGACCGATTCCTGCTGATGAATGACCTCTCGACTTGAACAGCGAGGTAGTCGTGGACCAGCTACGCGTTTTGCGAGGACTGACAGTCATGCTGTGCTGGCTGGCGATCGGCCGGGCAGCGGCCGCCGAGAACGTGTCCCCAGCCATGCCAGTTGAAGAGAAGGACGCCTACCTCAAGGTGGTCCGGCCCTATCTTCAGAAACATTGCTTTCGTTGCCATGGCCCCGACGACGCCAAGGCCGGGCTCACCCTCCACAATCTCGGCATCGATTTCCTCAAGGGCAAGAATGCCGATGTGTGGAAAGAGGTGGTCGATCGCATTCAGGTGGGCGATATGCCCCCCAAACGGGAGGCTCGGCCCGATCCCAAGGATTCGGTCGCGGTCACGGACTGGATTCACCGCCAGCACCGCTGGGCCGAACGTGAAGCCCGCCGCGCCGGCGGCGCGGTCGTCCGCCGGCTCAATCGCACGGAATACATCCATACGGTTTGCGATCTCTTCCAGCTCGATCCCAACCTCGGCCCCAAGATCGAGGCCCTCCTGCCCGCGGATGGCAAGTATGAAGGCTTTGATCGCGTCGGCGCCGCCCTTTTCCTTGATCGGACGCAACTGGAAAGTTACCTGGCGGCGGCAGCCATGCTGTCCGAAGAGATCGTCGCCGAAGAAGAGCCGCCCCGGGCAAGCCGGCAACGGTTCGAGCTCGAGCAAGGCCTCTTGCGCCGCGATAAAGGGAACGATCCGAAGGGCTACGAGCTCCGCGACGACGGCATCGAATTCCTCCGCTGCCCGGGCAATGCCATCAAGGGCAACCCCTGGGGCAGGATCGGCAACTACCGCCTGGACGATCTCGTCACCGAGGATGGTTACTACCGCATCCGCATCCGCGCCGGCGTCTCGAGCGGAAACCGCGACGAACCGAATCGCTTTCGCATCGACTACGCAGCGGGCACGCCGGTCGCCGTGGAAAAGATTCTGGACGCCAAGGGGAAGCTGGACAGCCCGGAGGTGACCGAAGTCACGCTGTTCTTGCGGCCCGGCGGCGCGGATCAGGCGCGCCGTCTCTCCGTCTTCTGGAACGACACTCGCGACGCGATCATTGGCGATCCCGAATACGGCAAGCTGTCGGGCCAGCAACTCAGGCTGCGCGGCCGCCTCGGGCAGGCCATCGCCGCCAAGGCCCCGGCCGCGGAAATCGCTGCCCTGCGCAAGGAGCTGGATGTGGTCGAGGCACAGGTGGCGGCCTGGAAGAAGCCGACGCAGATCTACAATCCAGCCCACGACATCAAGAGGCTGCCCCGCGCACTTGTGGACTACATCGAGATCGAAGGCCCCTTGCCGAAGGAGTGGCCCCCGGCCAGCCACAAGCAGTTGTTCTTCGCGGGCACCAAGCGACAGGACGAGGCCTACATTCGTGAAGTCTTTGCGCGGCTCCTGCCCCGCGCCTATCGGCGCCCGGTCAGCCCGGATGAAGTGAACCGGATCGTCAATGTGGTCGTGACTGCCCAGCACAAGCAAAAGCTCTCATTCCGTGAAGCGATGCGGCTGGGCGTGCAAACGGTGCTCTGTTCGCCTGGCTTCCTGTTCATGCCCACGCCCGGGCCGGAAGCCAACCAGCACACGGATCACGCGCTGGCCGCGCGGCTATCCTATTTCCTGTGGAGCTCGATGCCGGACGAGGTCCTGTTCGATCTCGCGGCCAAGGGCAAGCTCAGCGAGCCCGCGATCCTCGAACAGCAAGTGACGCGCATGCTGCGCGATCCGAAGTCGCAGCGTTTCGTGCACAGCTTCGCCGGGCAATGGTTGGATGTCAGCCAGTTTGGCACGGTGCAGCCCGCCCGCGAGTACCGTGACTATGACAAGGCTCTCGAACAGGCTTCGAAGGAGGAAGCGCTGGCCTTCTTCGGCCATGTCTTGCAGCACAATGAATCCGTTCTGAACTTTCTCGATTCCGACTTCCTGGTGATCAACGAGCGGCTGGCCCGGCACTATGGCATCAGCGGCGTGAACGGGCCGGAATTCCGCAAGGTGGCGCTCTTGCCGGAACATCATCGCGGCGGCATTCTCGGTATGGCCGGTGTGTTGACCATGCTTGCGGATGGCACACGGACGTTGCCTGTGCGGCGCGGCGCCTGGATCCAGGACAAGCTGTTCAACAGTCCGCCCCCGCCCCCCCCGCCCAACGCGGGCGAGATCCAACCCAACACAACTGGCATGCGTCTCACCGTGCGGCAACGTCTGGATAAGCACCGCAACGATGCCACCTGTGCTTCCTGCCATACGCGCATCGATCCGCTTGGTCTGGCCCTGGAAAACTACGATGCTATCGGCGCCTGGCGCACCAAGCAGAACGGTGAAGGCTTCCGCGCGCCGAAGGCCCCTG
>JBFWSD010000310.1:0-7148 GCA_050248575.1 Gemmataceae bacterium | reverse complement strand
AGGTGTATGGTGACGGGATAGAGAGCTTCGCGGGCGGCCATGAGGTGGCCCGCCGCCGATTGCAAGAAGGTACGGCATTGCTCGAAGTCGCCCGCCACGAAGGCGGCGGCGGCACGCTGCACCTCGGGGCAGAAATCGCTGCTCTCGATCAGGTTGTAGTGATCCATCGCCTCGAACAGGGCTACCAGCTGCATGTAGCCGAATCCGAGCCCGTAGAACGGCTTGATGTGGGCCGCGTCCACACCCAGCAGCTTGTCGAGATCGAGGTCCTTCAAGGAAGGCACCTCGACCGCGGGCTGCTCGTCGCCGCTGGCTTCCTCGTCGCCGCTGGCTTCCTCGTCGCCCTTCTTCTCCTCACTGGGCTGCTCGTTGCTGCTGGCTTCCTCCGCGTCCTGCTTCTCTTCGGCGGGCTGCCCGCCGCTGGCTTCGTCCTGCTTGTCCTCGGTGGACTGGCCTGCTTCCTGCTTCTGATCGGCGCTGGCCACGAAGGCGCGCAACGCCGCCTTCACGTTTTCATCGGTCGCGCTGCGTTCGACCACGGCCTGGAACTTGGCCGCGCCGGCCTGGCTGAGCCGGCTGTCCCAGTCATCCGGCATGAACACGGGCGGGCTTTCCGGCAGCGCGAAGAACTGCCCGGCCCCGGGCTGTTCGTGATCGTAGGGAGAAGCCAGCTGCGGCGGCTTGCGGGCACCGAGCAATAGCAACGGATGCCACAGTGCCAGGTAGCCATTGAGGATGCACGAGACGTCCTCATCGGCCAGCATCAAGGAGTCTTTGGCGGGAATGCTGTAGGGGCTCAGCAGGAAGAGTTCGCGGACGTTCATGATGTGGATGTATCCGACCTGGAACGGGCGGGCAAGTTTTATTTGCTTGGCCGCAGACGGCAGGAAAAGAAAACGCCACCCTCCGCAGAGAGTGGCGCCTGGTTCGGTCAGGAGAAGATCATTCGAAGGAGATCTTCTTGACGGTGACGACCTTCTTGCCGTCTTTTTCAGCCACCGTGCCAACGACGGAGCCCTTCTTGCCCGCCTTGCAGATGCCGGCATGGTTGGCCTTGTGCGCCTTGGGGTCGAAGTAATAGACGATGTCCTTGTCGCCATCCTTGACGACGATGACGGTCATGCACTTGGCTTCCTTGTTCAGTTCACACTTGGCGCAGGTGATGTTGCCCTTGAGGGTAACTTCCTTGTCCTGGGCAACGGCGCCGGTGATGAAGGTGAGCGACAGTCCGAGCACAATGAAGAATGCGAACCTCATGACAGTGACCTCCCATGGTGGTAAAGGGGCGCAGTGACACGCCGAACCTTCGGCGTGGAATCACTCGAAGTCAATCTTGCGGACGATGATATTGAAGGTGCCGTCTTTCTCGACGACCTGGCCGGTGACCTTGCCTTTGCGGCCCGCTTTGCAGACTTCGCGGTGAATGTCCTTGTGGGCCTTGGGGTCGAAGTAGTAGATCCGTTCCTTGTCCCCCTCCTTGACGACAAGCACGGTCATGCAGCGGGCTTCTTTCTTCAGTTCGCAGCGGGCACAGGTGATGTTGCCCGCCAGGACGACTTCCTTGTCCTGAGCGTGGCTGGCGAGGGCCGGCAGCAAGCCGGCCACGACAATGAGCGCGACGAGTCTCATGGAAAAGGCCTCCCATGGGTGGACGGGGCAAGCGCGGCGCGCCGCGACTTTCCGCTGGGAGAGTATCGGTTCACCGGCCGAACAGCAACAAAAAAGCGCGCGGCAGCGCAAAAGAAAACGCCACCCTCGCGGAGAGGATGGCGCTGGAGTGGTCGAGACAGGTCAGCGCTCGAAAATGACTTTCTTGACCGTGACGATCTTGCGGCCGTTCTTCTCGGCGATCGTGCCGATGACGGAGCCGTTCTTGCCGTTCTGGCGACCGCACACCACGGAGTGGATGCTCTTGTGCGCTGCGGGATCGAAGTAGTAGATCACGTCCTTGTCGTTTTGCTTGACAACAATGACCGTGGTACACCTCGGGGCCATGTTCAACTCACACTTGGCACAGGTGATCTTACCCTTGAGGGTGACCTCCTGATCCTGGGCAGGCGAGCGCATCACCAGGGTAAGCGACAGGGCCATGGCAGCAACGAGCACGAATCTCATAGAGTCTCCCTTGCGGAAAGTGGTTCAGCCTGAACCGGGTCCCCATGATCTTCGCGCAAGTTATCGTCAGCACGTGCTAGTCGCAACCGCAATCGATTGAGGCTACGGCTTGTGTACCTTGTGGCAAGCTGCGCAGTTGGCGGCAGCCTGCAGCTTCTTGCCGGCATCCTTGTCGTCCTTGACGGCGGCCTGGGCGGCGGCAACCAGCGCGCCGGTCTTGGCCTTCCAGCTCTCGGCGTCGCCCTTCGGCGGCTTCTGCTTGGCCATGGCCTGGAACAGCTTGAGCAGCTTTTCCTTCTCAGCCTTGTCTGCCTTGCCCGTGGCCACCTTCTTGCACAGACCACCCTTCATGGCTTCCTTCATCACGTCCTTGATCTCGATGTCATCCTGAGCGTAGGCGGAGGCGTACAGCCCCAGCACCAGCATACCGACCAGCAACTTGCGCATCGAAAGAACCTCACTCTTAGAAGTTACCTTGGACCCATCGGTACGCACCTTGCACGCGGGCGCCTACCGATACACCTGGATTGACTATGGGGCTCGCGCGATTATTCAACCGATTTTTCCACTTCGCAGGCGAGAAATAGCGATCCCTGGCAGACCTTGACGGCGCCTCGCTGACGTACCACTGACAGTTGATACTCCATCTCAATTCCGCTGGTAATCCAATGCCACATCCAGGGCCGTTGCCGAGTGCGTCAACGCCCCCACACTCACCCTGTCCACGCCCGATGCCGCCTTGTCGCGCACACTCCCCAGCGTGATCCCCCCTGATGCTTCCAGCAATACCCCTGGCGACCGGGCGTCGCGACGGCGGACTGCCTCGCGCAACTCCGCCGCCGAGAAGTTATCGAGCAGCACGATGTCGGGCCGGTTCGCCAGAGCTTCATCCAGTTGCTCCAGCGTGTCGACCTCGACCTCGACGGGCAGGCTGCCGCCGCTCACGCCGCGCGCACGGCGAATGGCTGCCTCGATGCTGCCCCCCAGGGCCGCCAGATGGTTGTCCTTGATCAGGATGCCGTCGTAGAGGCCGAGGCGGTGGTTCGTGCCTCCCCCCAAGCGGACGGCGTACTTTTCCAGCAGCCTCCAGCCCGGCGTGGTCTTGCGCGTGTCGAGGATGCAGCCGGGCAGCCCGGCAATCGCGTCGACAAACTGCCGCGTCAAGGAAGCCACCCCGCTCAAGCGTTGCACGAAGTTGAGGGCCGTCCGCTCCCCGGTCAGGATCGAGCACATCGGCCCGGTCACCGTGGCCACGCGCGCGCCCGGGCCGACCTTGCTGCCATCCTCGATCAAGGTCTCGAAGCGCAGGTGCGGATTCACCGTGGCGAAGACCAGCGCCGCCGCGGGCAGGCCGGCGATCACGCCTTCTTGCCGGGCGACCAGGTCGGCCTGCCCGGGCTGCGCCGCGTCGATCAACGCGGTGCTGGTCACGTCGCCGGCATCGGCCAGGTCTTCACGCAGCGCCCACTCAATCAGGCGGCGGCAGTTCTCGGTCTCCGCGGCAGAAAAAGGCATGAACGGCCTCAGGGCAGGTAATAGACCATGGCCAGCGCACTGATGACCAGGAGGATGATCGCGGCCGCATCCGGCTCCAGCAGCAACACGCGCTTCTCGGCGTGATAGAGCTGCCCCATGATCGCCACCGACGTGACCAGGATCGCGGCCAGGCAGGTCACGGCGTGGGTTTGCGACACGTTGGCCAGGAGCGCGCCGTTGTAAACAAGATCGAGCGGCACGAACAGGATCATGTTGAACGCATTCGACCCGAAGATGTTGCCGATCGCCAGGTCGTACGCGCCCAGGCGGACCGCCGCGATCGTCGAGACCAGTTCGGGCAGCGAGGTACACAGGGCCACCAGCGTGGTGCCCACGAAGGTGCTGCCCAGGCCGGTCTTCTCGGCGATGCTGCCCGCGGCACTGGCGACCAGCGGCGCCACGAGCAGGATGACCAGCGCGGCGGCCACGTAGCCCGCGATCGCCGTCCGCAACGACATGTGCCCGGCGGGCTGCAACACTTCCTGATCGGGCGTGCCCTGCGCGGTCGCCGCGTAGCGCTGATCGTAGTAGACCAGGCGGATGCCCAGCAGGTAGGCGCCCAGCAGAGCGAGGCTGCCCGGCCCGACCAGGCCGATGGTGAAGTCGAGCTTCTTGCCCAGCACCAGGGACATGCCGACGATGGCCATCAAGGTCATGCTCATGGTGCCCGACAGCGCATGGGCCGCCGACATCCGCGAAAACATCCGCCCGCGCTGCTGATGGAACAGGTCGAGCACGGCCAGGATGAGCAAGTTGAACAAGCTGCTGCCCAGCAGGTCGCCGACGGCAAGATCGGGCAGGTTCTCGCGATAGACCGCGCTGATATCGACGCTCAGCTCGGGCAGCGAGGTGGCCCCGGCCAGCAAGATGCTGCCCACGAGCAGCTTGCCCAGCCCGGTCAGGTCGGCAATGGCATCGGCACAGCGCGTGAGCACGGTGCCCGCAACGATGATGACCAGGGCCGTGCCGACAAACTGGAGGATATCGCCTGTCATGGATCTCGACTCGCACGGTGGAATGCAATGCAGCGCATCCTAGAGAATGTTCGAGTGTTTGCCATTCCGATTTGAACACTCACTTTCGCCGCGGCGGGTCGCGGTAGTCGAGGGGCGGTTTCTGGTCCTTTTCGAGGAGCGAACGGTATTCGCGTCCCTCCAGGCGGCGTTGCTGTTCCCCCTTGGCGGCCTCGATGAGCCTGGCATCGTGGAACAGGTCCCAGGCGGTGGCCGCCAGCGTGCGGGCCGCCAGCAACATCCCCTTCTTGCCGATGGTCGTGCCCCCCGCGGCCACCGCTTGCCAGGAGTGCCCCGGCGTGCCCGGCACCCAGCAGGCGGTCGAGAAGCCCGCGGTAGGAACGACCCACGAGATGTCGCCCACATCCGTCGAGCCCTTGCCCACGTAGCCGCTGCCATCCGCCGTCTCGCGGATGCTCTCGAGGGCAACGGGCTGCGTCAGCGTCTCTTGCAGGCGCACGGCAAACTTCCGTTCCTCCGCCGTGTAGCTCAGGTCGTTCTGCTTGGCCAGGTTGTTGCGCAATAGGTCGGACAGAGTGCCATTGGGCAAGATCTCGCGCGTGCCGCCCAGGTAAGCCGTTTCCAGCCGCGTTTCGGTGGCGAGGGCTGCCCCCTGGGCACATTTCACCAGCCGGTCGTAAACTCCCTTGACCACGTCGGCCTCGGGATGGCGAACGTAGTAGTAAACCTCGGCGAAGTCGGGCACGACGTTGGGAGCGCCGCCGCCATAGGTGACCACGTGGTGGATGCGCGTGAGGTCGGGGGTGTGCTCGCGCAGGAGCTGGGCCGCATGATTGGTGAGCTCGACCGCATCGAGGGCGGAGCGGCCCTTCTCGGGCGCGCCGGCGGCGTGGGCGCTCTTGCCGTGGAAGCGAAACTTGACCGCCATGCGGGCCAGGCACGAGCCGTCGCCCGCCACGTTGCGGTTGCTTGGATGCCAGTGCAAGACGACTGCGCAATCCTTGAAGAGCCCGGCGCGGACCATGAACACCTTGGCCGCGCCCCCTTCCTCGGCGGGGCAACCATAGAAGCGGAGCGTCCCCTTGATCTTGCCCGCCTTGAGGGCCGGGGCCAGGGCAATGCACGCCTCCGCGGAGGCCACGCCAAACAGATGGTGCCCGCAGCCGTGCCCTTCGCTGTTTCCTTCGCGCACCTTGCGTTCGGGCACCGCCTCCTGGGACAGCCCGGGCAACGCATCGTACTCCCCGAGGATGCCAATGACCGGCTTCCCCTCACCGAGCGTGGCGGTGAACGCGGTGGGAATGCCGGCGACGCCCATGTCGATCTTGAACCCGGCCTCCTTCAGGGCGCCGGCGAGCAGGGCCGAGGAACGCGTCTCCTTGTAGCCCGGTTCGGCCCAGCCCCAGATCTTCTTCGCCATGTCCCAGGATTGCTCGCTGCGCTGATTGACCGACTCGACCACGGTCGCCCTCTGAGCATGTGCTGCTCCCGCCAGCCCCAGTACGCACGCGAAGGCCATCGACAGTGTTGAACGCATGATTGCCCCTGCAGGTGTGATGCAAACGAAACGGAAGGTCCCTCGATTATCGCAGGCAGGGCCAGGGCGTCAAGCACATGGACCACAGCCTTGCCGACGCGCCATTCGCCCGACGCGCCCGGTTGACGCTCCTTTCGCCCTTCGCCACAATCTCTGCGGAGGGACCATCTCTTTCAACTCGCAGAGGAGTCAGCCAATGGCGACCGCAACCGTCAAGAAGGCGTCGGGCGTGAAGCCCCCCAAGGTCAAGAAGCAGCAGCCGCTCTTCATCGGCGGCAAGTGGCTCGATAGCGTCTCGGGCAAGACATTCGCCACGCTCAATCCCGCCACCGGCGAGACCATCTGCCAGGTGGCCGAAGGGGACAAGGCCGACATCGACCTGGCGGTGAAGGCGGCCCGCAAGGCCTTCGAGTCCGGGCCGTGGAGCAAGATGAACGCCTCCGAGCGGGGCCGCCTGCTCAACAAGCTCGCCGACCTCATCGAGGAACACCGCGAAGAGCTGGCCGCCCTGGAAACGCTCGACAACGGCAAGCCCTATCGCGATGCCAGCGCGGCCGACCTGCCCCTCACCATCAAGTGCTATCGCTACTATGCGGGCTGGGCCGACAAGATCCACGGCAAGACCATCCCCGTCGATGGCGACTTCTTCTGCTACACGCGGCACGAGCCCGTCGGCGTGGTCGGGCAGATCATCCCCTGGAACTTCCCGCTCTTGATGCAGGCGTGGAAATGGGGCCCGGCCCTGGCGGCGGGCTGCACGCTGGTCCTCAAGCCGGCCGAACAAACGCCGCTGACCGCCCTGCGCGTCGCCGAGCTGGCCCAGGAAGCGGGCTTCCCCGACGGCGTGATCAATGTGGTGCCGGGTTATGGCCCGACCGCGGGTGCGGCCCTCACCAGCCACATGGATGTCGACAAGGTCGCCTTCACCGGCGAGCACACCACCGGGCAGATCATCATGGAGGCGGCCGCCAAGAGCAACCTCAAGC
>JBFWSD010000309.1:0-7152 GCA_050248575.1 Gemmataceae bacterium | reverse complement strand
TGGCCCGCGCTGTCGGCGCACCTGGGCTGTCGCTTCTATCTGAAGCACGAAAACCACACGCCGACGACGGCGTTCAAGGTGCGGGGTGGTATCCACCTGGTGGCGAGGCTTCCCGATGACGTCAAGAAACGCGGCATCATCGGCTGCACCACGGGCAATCACGGGCAATCGCTCGCCTATGCGGCCCGGTTGTTTGGCGTTCGCTGTGTGCTGGTCGTGCCCGCCAACAACAATCCTGACAAGAATGCGGCCATGCGGGCGCTGGGCGCCGAGCTGATCGAACATGGCAAAGACTTCGATGAGGCCAAGCTCCACTGCGAGTCCATCTGTCAGCGCGACGGGCTGCGCTACGTGCATTCCGCCGATGAGCCCGACCTGATTGCGGGCGTGGGCACCATGGCTCTCGAAATATTCGAGAAGGTGCCCGATCCCGATGTGATCTTGGTGCCCGTGGGACTGGGTAGCGGCGTCTGCGGCACGGCCATCGTGGCCAAGGCATTGCATCCTGAAACGGAGGTTATCGGAGTGCAATCGGACCAGGCGCCATCGGTGACCCTGTCGTGGACGGCGGGCCATGCCGTGCCCACGGAGTCGGCCCGCACATTTGCCGAGGGAATGGCCACGCGCAACCCGGCCCGGTTGACACTCGACATCATGCTTCGCCACGTCGACGAGATGCTCCTCGTCAGCGACGAGGAACTGAAGCAGGCCGTCTTATTGCTCTTGCGACTCACCCACAACCTGGCCGAGGGGGCAGGGGCTGCTACCACCGCCGCTGCCTGGCGGCTGCGCGAACGCCTTGCCGGCAAGAAGGTTGTGGGCATCCTCTCCGGTGGCAACCTCGACTTGCGTGCCCTCGGGCAACTGCTGCGCTGAGGATCTTGGTTGTGGAGTGGGCAATTCACGAACAATCCCAAATCCCAAATCCAAAATCAAGATTTCCCGAACACCGGCTCGTTCGGCGGAGAACTTGTTTTCAGCACATGGCTCAGCAGCGGGTCGCACCTGGATTGGGTGCGTTTAGGTGTGCATTGCGCCCACGTCAGTCTCGCAAGTCCCATCGAACACGGAGAACGCCATGAAGATGGTCCGTTCGCGCCGGTATGCCGCCGCCTTCACACTCGTGGAGATGCTGGTGGTGATCGCCATCTTGATGGTACTCCTGGCGCTCATGTTGCCCGCGGTGCAGAAAACACGAGCCGCAGCCCGTTCCGTTCGCTGCAAGAACAACCTTCATCAGCTTGGCATTGCCTTTCGGCATCACGTGGCGGTCAAACGCCGCAATCCCACCCGCGCTGAAATCCTCACGGGCAGCCTCGATGAATTCTTCGAAAAGCAAGAGGACTTGCTCCGTTGCCCGGAAGTCATGTCAGGCCAGTCCTACGGGGTCCACCAGTGCGTCGACAAGCTGATCCTGGATTCCAAGGTGGTCATGCTCGACGCGTTCGAACCAAAGATCATCTACGCGGGCACCAGTAGCGCTGATTGGAACAATGCGGTGGCGCCGCGCCATGGTGGGGTGATCAACACGCTCTTTTACGACGGCCACGTCGAGGGGCGTGAGCCCAGGACGCTCGACCCTTATGCCAGTGCTCAGATCTTCGAGTATCATTGGAAACCGATGTATGGTGGCGACTGCGAGGATTCCCAGCCCGGGCTGATGGCCCAGTATTTCAAAACGAGCAATTTCTCCGGGCAGGGCTACACCCGCATCGATTCCACCCTGTATTTTCCGTATGGCTGCTACGATTTTGGCGGCGTGTTCGCGGGTCGCCCCTGGACCTTTCCGCCCGAGATGGGCAACTGCGCAACCAGCCCCACCGACTACAACACGGGCTGCTTCGGCTCGGCACGCTGGGTGGGCAACATCAAGGCAGAAGTCAGCGAGCCCTTTACTTTCTGGGTCGCCACCGACAACATTGCCCGCGTCACCATCAACGGCACGGAGGTCCTCTATCGCAGCACGGGTGGCTGGGACGGCGTCACCACGTTTCAGGCATCCACTCCCTTCCCGATGGTCGCGGGCCAATGGTACTCAATCGTTGTCGAGAACCAGGAACTGACACCGGGCAGCAGCCCCAGTCACATTGCGGTCGAGTGGCAATCCCCGTCCACGCCCCGCGGGCCGATCCCGAGCAAGTTCCTGCGCCCTTACTGATTCCTGGATGGGAGCCGAGATGATCCGTCGCAATCACTGGTGGCTGGCAGTACCGTGTGTGTGCCTGCTGAGCGCGTGCGGCCAGGAACCGCCCAAGCCCAGCTTGCAAGTATCGCGCGAGCGCGAGTCACTCACCTATCTTTATCTTACCGACAAGACGGCCACGCGGGTGATGGCCCCGGGTGATCGCGGTCTCGTCTTTGTCGATCCGGGCACCAATGAGATTTGCTACCGCGCCAAGGTTTGCACCAATCCCGATTGCCCGGGCAAGCAAGGCGATGAGCCCTTTCTCTTCGTGACACCTGACCCGGCGCTGATCGTCAAGCCAGATGGCACGATCGGCGCCGACCCCAAGAAAGCCGGCCCGCCACGGGATGCCCAGCAACGGCTCATCGAACAAGGGCTTTGCCCGGAATGCGTGAAGAAGAATAACCTGGCCGACCTCTCGGACGATGAATTGCAGAAATATCTGCAATACGTCCAGGAATACTTGCCCCCAGAAGCGGCGGCTCGCGCTGAAGAACTGCGGAAATCGCTCCAGACGCAGAAGTGATGCAAGACGAGTCCCTGAGCGCAAAAAAAACCGCAGGCAGGTGTTGCACCTCCTGCGGTTTTGCGGTGGTCAAGGTTTGGCGAGTTCCAGTTCTTCGCACTCGTTGATGCGCACGCGCAGGACGGTGTGCACGCCAAGAATGACCTCGTCGCCATCCGCCAGGCGCTGCATCTCGGTAGGGGACGAGTTCGGCTTACGCTGCGGATCCTGCCGTGGCTTGCCAATGCGGACGCCATTGACGAAGGTGCCGTTGCGGCTGCCAAGGTCACGAATCCACACACCCGACGTATCGACGCGGACCAGACAATGATAGCGCGACACGTCAATGTGTTGCTGGTCTGTCGGGATCCTGGGCTGGCAGCCCTCGCCGCGGCCAATCAACCAGATGCGCGGTTCTTCCTCCAGCGTGTAGCGCACCTCGGGATGATTCGCCGTACTCTTGTCGATCATGGTCACTACCGGCCGTTTCATGATTACCTCCCGGCACGGGCCTTCTTCTTGTAGGTTTCGGGAGCGGGATAATCGCGGGCAACGCGTTCGAGCAACTGATCGAACTCGCGCGGCACCTTTTCGAATGCCTGTAACTTCCAGAGAGTCAGCAGCTGTCGGCCCAGTGCGCTATCGTCAAGCTCGCCGAGCGAACGCTGGACCTTGGTAACGGTGCCCTGTTCCAGGCCTCCCTTGTGGCAGGCCAGTACGGCACTGGGGAATTCGATCGACTGGACCAGTATGCTCAGTTTCTTGGCCCGTGCCGGTTTGCGCTGCTGGTAGCACGCGAACGAGGCGTTGTCGATGAGGACCGCATCGCCCTTGCCGTCGACAAGATCATCCAGCGCTTCCTCGGCAGTTTCCTTCTGGCACAGTTCGACGAGGAAATCTTCGGCGCTCTGCCCGCGACGTTGACACTCTTGCTCCAGGAAGAGGAGGCAGTGCTGTCGGGTGTTCTTGGCCAGGAAGAACCGGCCGTCCTCGAGATCGCCCAGGTCTTTGTGGCCGTCCCCACTGCGGGTAATGATGAAGGCGCGCACGCTTTTCTCGAGATTGACGGTGATCATGAGCGGGCACAGGCGCTGATCGCCCTGTCTGGCCCAGGCGAACTCGACGCCATCGAAGATCGCGACGTCGATCTCTTGGTCAGCGAGCTTTTCGGCCAGCTCGGCGCCGTCGTCGGCCACGGTCATGGTGCCGCGCATGCCGGTGGCCTGTGACAGGATCTTGCCCAGGGGTTCGATCGAGGCCAGCACGATTGGTTCGGGCATGTCTCGGAAGAGGGCGCGGGAGATACTGATCCTCACGTTGCGCGCGGCGTTGGCAGCCACATCCGGTTGGGCGGTTACTAGCACCAGCGCCGCCAGCAGCGGCACCAGCACCACCAGAAACTGGCGTGCTCTGTATCGATGTTGATTCATGGCTTCCACTCCATGGTGAAGGTAGGTGAGGCGATACAGGGAAGCTCAGCAGCCGGCGTGCCAAATTCTCCCCACCTGAACTCCAGTAAAGACCGTGGCATGGACAACATCGTTGAAGTCGTAGAGCAACAGGGTGCCTGAGAGTGGCACTGGCCTCGCGCAGTGAACTATTTCCAAATGGTGTAAGAGCTGAAAGTCCACTCATACTCGCTTGAAAAGCGGGGCGGCGGGTGGCACCTGGTTTGCCTGCTTCTCGGAAACAACGAGTGCCCGCTTTCAACACGAAAAGGAGATAGAAGATGTTTACTCGATATCTCATGGTCACTGTCCTGGCACTGGGGGCGTCGAGCCTGACGCTCCAGGCCGATCGGCCCGTCTTGTCGCAAGAGGACCAGCGCGTGAGTCACGAAGGCCGAGTCGTCACGGGGACCGAGGTGAGCTTGACCATCGCAACGCGGGAAGGCGAGGAGATGAAGTTCGCGCTGACGAAGGAGACACGCATTGTAATCGAGGAGGAGCCAGCGCAGCCCGAGCTGATCAAGCCGGGCATGCAAGTGCGCGTGACTGCTTACAAGGCGAAACCTGCCCAGGCCATGCTGGTCGAGGTGAGGCAGCCCCGCTGAACTTGGCAAGCACCAGCGCCTGGCGACTCGACAGTCGCCAGGTTTTTTGTTGCGCGGTTCGCTGCTCAGAGGACGCGGCGCGAATGGCAACAGCGCGATCGTTTGCGCACCTAACGCTCGAACGCTCTCCGCCCGAGCACTCAGTCTCAAGCGACAACGAGGTTTATGAAAAGCCCGCCCGCGGGCACGCCAGTTGCGAATTCCCTTGGCAGTCGGCCGGAGCGAGTCCGGTCCACACCTAACAAGACACCAACGAAGGAGTGAGTCATGGGACGATTTCTGGCGATATTGCTCGTGGTTGTGGCATTGGTCGCAGGCCTCGGCTTCTATCTTGGCTGGTTCGATGTCTCGCGCCAAAGCGGCAACGACCGCACCGACATAACGCTGCAAATCAACAAAGACAAGGTCAAGGAGGACACCAACAAGGCCGTCGAATCTGCCAAGGAAACGGGCCGCAAGATCAAGGAGGGCGCCCAGCAGCTGGTGAGTGGCAAGAGCGTCACCGGTACTGTTGCCAGCGTGGATGCCGTGGCCGGCACGATGAGCGTCGACACCGGCGCCGCGGAACCGGTCAAGTTCACCATGATGCCCGAAACGAAGGTAAAGACAGACACGGAAGCCAAGAGCATGGACGACCTCAGCCCCGAGCAGAAGGTGACAGTCGCCTATCACGAGGACAAGAACGGGGCTAGGATTGCCGACACCATCACCATCGAGCAGCCCTGACACCGCGAAGCCCGCGTTCGCGCGGGCTTCCTTCTTGCATGAGGAGAACGTGATGAGGAAGACACTTTCAGGACTGCTCGGCGCCGTTTTCCTGCTGACCACTTTCGGCTGCGGCCACGAGGGTCCCAAGAATGTCGCCCAGTCCAGCGACGGGAAGAAACTCACCGTTGCCGTCCCCAAGGAACTGAAGGTAACCCAGGGGCAGGAGAAGAAGTTCTCGGCCACTGTCGTTCGCGAGAAAATGACCGACCCGATCCAGCTGCACTTCGGCAGCTTGCCGGAAGGGATCACCATCGATCAGCCCGACAAGATCAGTGATGACGCCGAATCCTTCTTCACCCTGCGGGCTGCCAAGGACGCGCCACTCAAGAAGGATGCTTCGATCAGCCTGCAGGCGAAGTCGGGCTCACTCCAGGCCGCAGCCCAGTTTCGCCTGACCATCGAGGAGAGCCTGGAAAACGCCGCTCAACGCAAGCAGGACTACGAGAAGGAGGCTCGCGGGCGACTCGACAGGCTGGAAGCCCAACTCGAGGCGCTTCAGCAGAGTGCCAACCAGAAACAAGACGAGCAGGCCAAGGCCAGCATGCTCAAGAAGATTGCCGAGCAGGTCGAGGAACTGGGCCGCGCTCGCAAGAATCTGGATGCGCTGAAAACCGCGCCGGTCGAGGAATGGCAACAACATCAGCCCAAGGTGCAGGCCAGCTTGGACGGGCTCGACAAGCGCGTGCAATTGCTCGTGTCCAGCGAAGAAAACAAGGGTTCCTGATCACTTACCAGCGAGGAAGCCATGCAGACCTCGAAATTGACGTATCACTGCCCGCATTGCCAGGCAGAGCTGCTCGAAGAATGGGCCGAACCGGGCGGCGTCGTACGTTGCCGCAATCCGCAATGCATGCAACGCTCTATGCTCGATCTGCCCCGCGCCGAACCCGAGCTCACAGAAGACGAGCTGAAGCGTGACAAGGCACGCGTGGTCGGCGAGTTCACCACACCGATGGTGCGACGGCATCCGCTCCGCTTCGTCGGGCTGGCCATCCTGATCGTCATGGGCGGGCTGCTCGTCGCCTATTCCTGGCCCCTCGATTCCTGGGTGCTGTTCGGCATCGGCCTGGGCAGCTTCGTTCTGGGGAGCGTGCTCGTGCTGGCCTGGTGGCTGCAGGCACGCGCCTCATCTCTGACTGTGACCACCGAAGGACTCATCTTCCGCGACGGGATCCTCTCCGAACGCGTTTGCGAGGTGAGTCACTTGCACGTCACGGATATCGCCATCTTCCGGAGCTGGCTGCCCAGGCTGTTCGGCACGGGCTCCATCCAGTTCAGCTGGGGCAATGGGCAGCATGAGATCGTCACGGTCAATGACCCGCATGCCGTGGTCGAACTGGTACGCTCGCTCCGCGAACGGGAGGAAAAACAACCGGCGTGACGCGCCGTTGTTTCTTTTAAGAAAGGATCAACCATGTCGGAAGCAACCCGCGAAGAATATGGCCGTGAGCTTTCAGTCCGCGAGCATGATGGCGAGCACGCCCCCGCCGTGCCACACCTGCGCATCTATGAACATTCCACCTTGTTTTACTGGTGGCCGGTGTGGCTGGTCGGTTTCGTCCTCGCCGCGGTTACCTGGAGCAGCGGCACGACCTTGCCCATCGGCAACCATGATGTGATCATTCATCCCAACAAGAATCT
>JBFWSD010000308.1:0-7157 GCA_050248575.1 Gemmataceae bacterium | reverse complement strand
TGCTCACGGTGCTCGTGCGCGGGGCCATGTTCCCGCTCAGCCGCCGCCAGATGATGGCCAGCATGAAGCTGCAAGAACAGATGCAGAAGATTGCCCCGCAGGTCAAGGACCTGGAGGCCAAGTGGGGCCACGACCCGCTCGAACTCCAGCGCAAGAAGAACGAACTGTACATGAAGAGCGGCGTCAACCCGTTTGCTGCCATGGGCACTTGCTGGCTGCTCCTCTTGCAGATGCCGATCTTCATGGGGCTCTACTTCTCATTGCAGGAGAGCATCCATTTCCGGCTGGCCTCGTTCTTGTGGATCGACAACCTGGCCGCCCCCGACATGCTCCTGTGGTGGGGCCAGAACATCCCCTGGGTGAACGCGCGCAACAACCTGGGCGGCATGTTTTACCTGGGGCCCTACCTCAACATCCTGCCCATCCTGGCCGTGGTGCTGATGTTCGTACAGCAGAAGATGATGACGCCGCCCCCGACCGATGAAACGCAGGCAGCCCAGCAACGCATGATGAAATGGATGCTGGCGTTCATGGGCATCATCTTCTACAAGATGGCGGCCGGGCTCTGTGTTTACTTCATCGCCAGCGGCCTGTGGGGCCTGGCCGAACGCAAGTTCATGCCCAAGAAGAAAGAGCCCGGCGTCAGCGATGAAGAAGACAAGGGGCCGCAAGCCAAGAAGGGGGGCCGCAAACCACGCCCGCCCAAGGATACCAACGGCGACGGCAAGATGCAGAAGATCAAGGACTGGTGGAATGAGGTCCTGAAAGAGGCGCGCAAGAAGCAACGTTGAAGTTGCCCGCAACCATCCCGAAGCCAAAGGAGTGGCCCGATGGCAAAAGCCCGCTCGAAAAGCGTCGACTATCTCGTCTACTTCATGATCCGCTTGACCGTGTGCGTGGTGCAGGCCCTGTCCTTCGAGTCGGCGTGCGGGCTGGCCAGGATTCTCGCCGGCATCGCCTATCGCATCGATCGCCGTCATCGCGAAGTGGCCCGCGAGAACCTGCAACACGCCTTCCCGGGCTATAGCGAGGCCCGCATCGACGCCATCATCCGCGGCGTCTACTGCCACTTCCTCACGCTGATCGTCGAGATCGTTCACTTGCCGCGCAAGCTGCGTGTGAATACCTGGAAGAAGTACATGGTGTTGCAGAACAAAGAGCTGATCGTGGGCGAACTGCTCGCCGGCCGGGCCGTGATGATCGTCACCGGCCACTTTGGCAACTGGGAAATGTCGGGCTACTTGCTGGGGGCGAACGGCTTTCAAACCTTCGCCATAGCTCGCGCCCTCGACAACCCGTATCTCGATCGCTTCCTGCTCCGCTTCCGACAGGGGACCGGGCAGATCATTTTGGACAAGAACCGCGACTTCGAACGGATTGTCCAGGTGCTGGAAGACAAGGGGACCCTGGCCACGCTGGCCGACCAGGACGCGGGCCAGCGCGGCGAGTTCGTCCAGTTCTTCGGCCGGCCGGCCTCGACGCACAAGGCGGTGGCCCTCCTGGCGCTGCGGCACCAGGCCACGCTGCTGGTTGCCGGCGCCCGCCGTGTTGGCGAGCCAATGCTCTACGAACTGGAAGTGGCCGACGTGATCCGCCCGGAAGAATATGCCGGACAGCCCGATGCGGTCAACCGCATCACGCAGCGCTTCAGCACCGCGCTGGAAGGGCTGATTCGCAAGGCGCCCGAACAGTACCTGTGGCTGCATCGCCGCTGGAAGCATCAGCCGCGAGAACGGCGTGCCCGCAGCGTCGCCTGAAGAAAGGACCGTCCGTGCTCACCGGGCCGAACGTCATTCTCGCCTTGAAGATCGCCGTGACGGCGGTCACGCTGATCTTGCTGAGTTCGCTGCTGGCCTTGGGCCGCGGCAATCGCCGTTTGCACGGCCGCATCAATATCGCCTTCTTCGTTCTCACGGTTGTAGCCCTCGTCGCGCTCGAAGTCATCGTGCGCTTGCTCGAACCCAAGATTTTTCACTACTTCGATGCTGACATGCACTTGCACCTGAACATTCATCTCGGTTTTGCCATGCCCTCGGCGGTACTGCTGCCCGTGATGCTCTATACCGGGCTGAGCGGCCGCCGCGACCTGCACCTCTACCTGGCCGGCGCCTTCTCGGTCCTGTGGCTGGGCACTTTCCTCACCGGACTCTTTCTTCTGTAACTTTCCCGAGCTTTCTGCCGCTTGACCCCGGGCTGGGCTCATGGAACAATACCGGAGTCGCCGTACGGTTGTTCTGGGGGAAGGTTGATGGCTGAAGCGCTGCGGGGCGAAGCGCTGATCGTGGAGGACGAACCGGCCGCCGGCGAACTCCTTGCCGAATTCGTCCGCCGCCGTGGCTACGAACCCACCGTCTTTGCCAAGGGGGAATCGGTCTGTGCCTGGGTGCACGAGCACCGCCCGGAACTCATCCTGCTCGACCTCATGCTGCCCGACATGGATGGCTTTTGCCTGTGCGAGCGGCTCAAGCTCGAACGCGAGACCAATCTCATCCCGATCATCATGATCACGGCCCTGGATGAGAAGCAGCACCGCATCCGCGGCTTCAAGGTCGGTGCCAACTTTTACCTCACCAAGCCCTACACGTGCGATCAGCTTTACCAGGCCATGGACGAGGCCGTTGCCTGGCGCCGCAATGTTCTCGAGCACGGCACCACTGGCGAAGTCCACTTCCACCTGCAAAGCGACACCAACTATCTGGACGAACTCAACAAGCTCTTGTCGTCGCTGTTCCATTTCAGCGGGCTCGAAGAATCGCATGCCAAGCAGCTGACGCTGGCCGTACGCGAACTCGGGGCCAACGCCATCGAGTGGGGCCACCGCCGCCAGGTCGATCTGCTCGTCACCGTCACCTACCGCATCGACCGTGAGAAGATCACCATCGTGATCAAGGACACCGGGCCGGGCTTCAATCCAAGGCAACTGCCCCACGCGGCCCAGCCGGACGATCCCGTTGGACATATGGAAGTCCGCGAATCGCTCGGGCTGCGCGAAGGGGGCTTCGGCATCATGATCGCCAACGGCCTGGTAGACGAGCTCCATTACAACGACTGCGGCAACGAGGCCAAGCTGGTCAAGTACTTCTCCCGCTGCACCGCAAAAAATTAGTGGCGGATTTGGCTGATTGCGTTTTCGTGATCTATGCGACCCATGGGGAACTCCCCCGAGGGAGCTCGGACTCGTAAGTTTGCCATCTTCGCTGGACCACCCGTCCGACTCGAGCGCTGATGGCCTGGCGTTACGGAAGCGCCGCCCGACTCAACGACAAGATCCGCACCAACTTCGGACCCGGAGCGCCAGCAATACCGGGATGCTGAAATACGTGCGTGGCCTGATGGCGACCTTCCGCCCGTGCTCAAGGGAGAGTTATGAAGACGACTCGTTTTGCGGATCGACTCGACAAGAGTGAGCCCGGCCTGATCGTGCGGAACGGCAACACGGCCCGCAAACACATCGCGCTGCAGCGCAGCGGCGTCACCCTGGGCCGCGCCCGCGGCTGCGACATTCAGCTCGAAGCTCCGGACGTCTCCGCCCTTCATTGCATCATCACACGCGGCAGCGCGGGCGTCTTCATCCGCGATTGCGGCAGCCGGCACGGCACCAAGGTCAACGGCGTCAAGATCGAGGAAGCGCCCCTGCACTCCACCGACGTCATCCAGATCGGCTCGTTCAGCTTCGAAGTCTATCTCCCCTGGACGCAAACGCCTCTCGACCCCGATAGCGCCAAGATCGAGGTGTGCAAGGCTCAGCTGGGTCGCGCCGAACGCTCGCGCGAGCGGCTGGCCGGGCTGGCTCTCCAGCTGCGCAAACGACTCCACGAGGAGCGGGCCGCCCGCGCCCAGGCCATGGTCGACACCTGGCCCGTGCCTCCCCGCCAGCGCGACAAGCCAGGCCAAGCCGTGCAAACCCAGACGGGCGATCAGGCCCAGCGCGAGGCCGAGCTCCTCGCCCGCGAAAAGGCCAGCGCCGACCGCCAGCTCCAGCTCGATCAGCAAGCTGCAGAGCTGGAGCGAGCCCGACGCGAGCTGGAACGCGAACGGCAGGAATACGCCACCCAGCTGGAGCGCGCACGTCCGGAACACGCGGCGCCGCTCGGCCAAAATCGACAAGATGCCGAACAACCCAGGCCGCGATTCACCGCGCCGCGGCGGGCCTCGGCCACTCAGCTGGGCGACGTCGAACGCGATCTGGTCATGACCACCTTGCAGCAACGCCGTCAGGAACTCGAAAACTACGCGGGCAAACTCCGCGAGGCCTACGAACAGCTCTCGGCCCAGGAAACGGAGCTCCGACAGCTGGCGGAAGAAGTCCGGGACGGGCGTGAACACATCCGCCAGGCACGCGAGGAACTGGAAGCCGAGCGAGCCCAGCTCGAGACCACGCGCGCGGCCCTGCTGGCCCGTCGCGATGAGCTGGAGTGCAAGCAGGCGGAACTCGAAGCCCGCACCACCCAGGTCCGCGATAGCGAAGCATCGCAGGCGGATCTCAACCTCGAGCGTGCCCGCCTCGACGACATTGCCCAGCTCTTGCACGAGCTGTGCGGGCAAGCCGTTCGCCGCCACGAATCGGACGCAGCCGCCTTCCGCGAGCTCTGCGACCAGCTCGGCAACATGACGCGGTGAGAGGTGGACCGCTTCGACGGACGCTTTCCTTTCGGTCGCGAACACGCTTTCTTCGAGAGCGTCCGCTAACAATCTTCCATGGCCGCGCCGCGTGGACCTTGCCGTCACGAAGCCGTGCCGCCTGCGCTCGATTCTCGATCTCCCCTGCCCTGGCCCGGACTGCGATGGCTGCACTCCACCGCACCGGTACCGGGCCGCTTGCACACTTCGCTTGCACACTGACGGCCATGTTCGTTTTGTCTTTAGTCTCTTCAGTTTCATGATTTAGGCGAAAAATCGCTAAAAACGGAGTGTGCAAGCGCCCCGCGCGTGTCGCTTGCTTTCTGCCCGTGGCCCGTTGCTCACCGGCGTGTTTAAAATGATTCTGCGCCGGGCAGGAAGAAAATACGTGTCTGCCTTGTCTGTCTGCGGCACCCAACAGCGTCAGCTGAGTACGGTCTCGGGCATTGACTTCTGCTCCCGCCGGCACTTCGCGTTGCCTTTCCGGGCAGTCGTGACGTATAGTTTAGAGTTGGAAAGCCAAGCGAGAAAGGACTTTACGGATGTGGCTTATCGTTGACAGACTCTATCTCGGCGATCGTGAAGACGCCGAGAACCTTGTCGGTTTGCAAAAGGAAGGCATCACTCACGTCATCAACTGCACGCGCATGCCTTGTTTCTACCCCGATCACTTCAACTACCTGCACCTGGAACTCGATGACCCCGATCCGCGTTTCGGCGCGCTGATTCCGGAAGTCTGCGCCTATATCGACGAGGCGCGGGGCAAAGGGAAAGTAATGGTACACTGTGCGGCCGCGGTCAGCCGGAGCCCGTCGGTGATCCTGGCCTATCTGAGCCACCAGGGTCAATCACTCAGCACGGCCTGGGATTTCTTGCTCGACCGGGCGCCGCAGGTCAACCCGGCCGCCCTCTTCTGGCATCAGCTCGTCGAACATTACGGGCCCGGGCCGACCAACGGCCTCTTCGAGCCCGACTTGATGCAATAACGGCAAGCTGACGACTGCTGGCGGGCGACCGACCCGGAAATCCTTTGCTTGGCAGCCCTGCGTTCGCGTGTAGAATACCTCCCACCGATTCGCGACCACCTACACGAGGGGACTGCCATGCTTCGCTTGCTCATCGCGGTGTTCATCATCGGACTGGTCACGCAGGCTTTCGCACAGAAGAAGGAGAGCCCGCTCGAGAAGGACACCTACACCGACAAGAACGGCAAGACGCTGCCCTATCGGCTGCTCAAGCCGAAGAAGATCGAAGCCAAGCAAAAGTACCCGCTGGTTGTGTTCCTGCACGGCGCCGGCGAGCGGGGCAACGACAACGAAAAGCAGCTCATCCACGGCGTGGGCAACTTCGTCGAGAACCTCGACAAGCATCCTTGCTTCCTGGTCGCGCCGCAGTGCCCGAGCGGGCAAAAGTGGGCCGACTGGTCCGCCAAGGGGCCGCAAACTCCCGAACCGACCGAGCCCTGCCGCCTGGTGCTCGAACTGATCGCCAAGCTGCAGAAAGACCTGCCCGTCGATTCGAAACGCATCTACATCACCGGCCTGTCGATGGGAGGCTTCGGTTCGTGGGACCTGATCGCGCGGCAGCCCGATCTGTTCGCGGCGGCCGTGCCCATCTGCGGCGGCGGCGACGCCAAGACCGCCGAGAAGATCGCCAAGATCCCCATCTGGTGCTTCCACGGCGACAAGGACACGGCGGTCAAGGTGGAGCGCTCGCGCGAGATGATCGAGGCCCTCAAGAAAGCGGGCGGCAAGCCCAAGTACACCGAGTATCCGGGCGTTGGCCACTCCTCCTGGGTGCCCGCTTACAAGGACCCCGAGATGCACGACTGGCTGTTCAGCCAGAAGAAGGAATAGTAACGACCATGCCGACTTTGATTCCAGCGCCGACGCACATCGAGGCCGCGGGCACGCCCCCGAAGCAGATCGATGAGTACGTTGGCCGCGTCAACTCGAAGGAAGAGCGGCTGAGCGTGGCGCACATGCGCAGCCCGGCGGGCTGGTCCGAGCCCGGGCAGACCCCCGAGTTCGACGAGTTCACCGTGGTGCTCAAGGGCACTCTGCGCGTCGAGTCGCGTTCCGGCGTGCTCGACGTGCAGGCCGGTCAGGCCGTGATCGCCCACAAGGGCGAGTGGATTCGCTACAGTTCCCCCGCGGCGGGGGGCGCGGAATACATCGCGGTGTGCCTGCCCGCTTTCGCGCCCGCGACCGTGCATCGAGACGAAGCCTGACGTTTCTGGAGTCAGCGCGGCGAACCGGACGCGCGGAAATTTCCTCCGGGGGCTAACACCCCCGGCTCGCCGTTGCAAGAGGACCGACGCGCCAGCGAGGGGCTCACTTCTCCTTGGCCAGTACCTTGCGGGCGTCGTAGAGCTTGGCGAGTTGCTTGGGCGTTGGCTTGGGATAGGCCAGATCGAGCTGCTCGATGCGGGCCGCAATTATGTCCGCCACGCAGGCACGCGTGAACCACTTATCGTCCGCCGGCACCACGTACCACGGCGCGTACTTGGTGCTGGTGGCCGACAGCATGGACTCGTA
>JBFWSD010000307.1:0-7172 GCA_050248575.1 Gemmataceae bacterium | reverse complement strand
CGCCCATTGGTCGAATGCGCCCCAAGGCAGCAACCGTGGTGGTCGGTGCCACATCCGCCACAGGTTTTTCCGGCTGTCTCCACAGATCAGGGTAGAAATAGATGCCCGCAGCAACCGCACCGATGACCCCGAGGATCAGGGCAAACACACCGAAGGTCTTCACGGCCGGTTCCCTCCAAGCCTGTTTGCTAGTTGGTAAGCGACGGAGCGGTGGTATTGGGTAGCCGAACATCGTGTTGCCGGAAGCGCCTTTCCAGCGTCCCCAACATGCGGAACAGGTAGGTTCCCACCACGAGAATCAGCGTGATGAGTTCATAGTCCGTCCTTGGCTGGGATTTCAGATGTTCGATGATCGGCACGTCGAACATGGTAAGGACGTGCAGGTCGAGCAAATGGAAAGTGAGGTAGATCATCCCACCGAGGACAGCCCAGCGCATCAAGCGCAACACGCTCGCCATGGCATCCGAGAGTTTTGTCGTCCCACCGCGAAACACCAAGGCACCGCGCCGGAGCATTGGGGCTAGCAATTGCTGATACTCAGAAACTGTGTCTTTCAGGCTCATGAGCGCTTGCATCAGTGAGCGACCACGAAAGGCGTTGCGCATGAAGCGCCGATCTGCGGACTTGAAGTAATTGCGGAACAGCCGGCTGTAATTCTCATCGGGGATCAACAAAGTCAGCGAATCGTCGAGCGTGGCCCAGTTGTAGCAGATCTTCATGAAGGTCAGCGTCGGAATGATGTCGCATGAGTACAGGATCTTGTTGAGTTCGCCGTAGACGCTGGCCAGGGACTTTTCGTGATAGGGCATGCGTTTGAGTTGCGAACGAGCATCCCAGGCGCGGAAGCAGCGAACCATTCTTTCCTTCAAACTCGCCAGGTCAATGACCGGCAACTCCGGGCACAAAAGCAACGTCAAATCGGCGGCACGACCATAGTGGTAGGTAGCCAGCGCCCGCATGCTCTGGACATAGCGGCGCAAGAACTCGCTCTCGACCGTGATCAAGACCGACAGGTCAATGAAAGCGAACCGGCTGTCGCGCAGCAACACGATATTGCCCGGGTGCAAGTTGCCGTGAAAGAAATTGTCCTCCATGAGATGGCGCAGGAAGGAGGAGAACAAGCGTTTGCCGACCAGGCGCAAATTGATGCGGTTCTCCGTGAGCCAGAAAGCGAGCCGCGTTGGATCGGAATTGGTCAATTCGGCCACATCCGACATCAGAGCGCCGCGAACGAACTCCATGACCAGTACACGGCGACCGCTAAGACGCTCGAAGACCTTGGGCACGTAAATCTGCCGTTTGCGGAGCATTCTCCGCATCCGACGCATATTCGCTGCTTCGTATCGGTAGTCCGTTTCCGTAGTCTGTGCCTGATTGAGCTCCCAGTGTAACTCGTCCCAGCGCAGTTGTTGATGGATGCCTAACCAGCCCAGGAGTGCGATCAGCCGACGAAACAGATTGAGGTCCCGGTGGAAGACGGCCTCGATGCCCGGTCGCTGCACCTTCACTGCCACCCAATCCCCAGAATCGCGCAGCGTGGCTCGGTGAATCTGGTAAGTGAGTGCTGCGCGAAAGGGCACAGGGTCAAATTCCGAAAAAAAATCTTCCAGCGGCCGGGCCAGCTCTTCCTCCACCATCTGCCTGGCAACGTCCAAGGAGAACCCGAGCGCCTTGTAACGCAGTTTGCCCAACTCGCGGCAAAACTCATCGGAGTACAGATCGTTGCGCATGGCCATCAGCTGGCCGATCTTGACCCACAGGAATCCCATCCGCTCAAAGAAGTGGCGCAGGTCCCGGGCGAAATTGGTAGGCGTGAGTTGCCCGCGCACTCGCAAGGAAAGGTAACGCAGCACGAGTTGCACGAGTGATGATAGTAGATGAACAATGCGAAACCTTGTTCCCGCAGGCACCCCCTGAATGATGACTGGCTTGCGTTCCGTCATCTGAACAAGAGGTGTAGGGCTGCCAAAGTTTTTCCGCATGATCTGGGACCGACTTTCAAGGGCTTGAAGGGAACGAGGCCTGAGAAGGCGATGACAAAACTCAAGATTCCAACAACGTCCGATATCGCGCCGCTTGCCCAGGCTGCTAATCTTCCAGGGCTGACCTGGCACTGTCAAGTCGAACCCGCAGCTGCTCCGCAAGAGTCTCGACGTGCGGTGAACGCATCATCGTGTAATGGTCCCCAGGGATCTCGAGAACATCCAGGGGTCCCTTGATCCATTCGCTCCACCCGAGCGTCCAGTCCGCTGGCGCCCACGTTGGCTGTTCGGCGGCGCGGAAAACCACCGTGGGAATCGGGCATGCCCGAGGTTGATAGCTTTTCAAAGCTTGGCCTATCCCCTGCAGCACCTGCAGGACCCGTTCCTCCAGATATTCGCCCGGCGACGAGCCCGCATCGATTAAATTCGCCTGCCGGAGCAAGTAGTGAAGTTGTTCGCGGTTGCTCAGCCGCTGCAGCTCCTCAGGCGGTTGCCCCAGGTCGCTCCCCAGGAATCGAGTCAAAGAGGCAATACTGCCTTCCAGCACTGCGGCGTCTGCCTCGTCTGAATCTGGATAGCGCGCTGAAGTATCGAGCAGCACCAGCAACGCCACATGCCTCCCTGCTCGTTGCAGCTGCCGGGCCATCTCGAATGCGATATTCCCGCCCGCCGACCAACCGCCAAGGTAGATTGGCCCGGTGGGGTGAGCACGACACATCGCGTCTTGATACAGCGCCGCCATGTCTTCAATTCGTGTCAACGGCTCTTCTTTGTCGCGCAGACCGCGTGCCTGCAGCCCGAAGAAGGGTTGATCGCCTCCCAGTTGCCGGGCCAGCTGGGCCAGCCCGATGAGAAATCCAAACCCCGGGTGAACACAGAAGAACGGCGGCCGCGAGCCTTCGGACTGCATTGGCACGAGAGGCGAAGTGTTTACACCTTGTCGGAAACTCCCGAGACGGGCCGCCAAAGCTCCGACCGTTGGATGATCAAAGACCACCGTCGAGCCAAGCGTCGGTTCGTCCAGGTCAGCCTGCAGCCGGTTTCGCAACTCGACTGCCATCAACGAGTCCATGCCGAGTTCGAAGAAATTCGCCTGCGCGTCAGGCAGTTGTTCGGGACCCAAGGCCAGCACCCGGGCGACCTGTTCTTGCAAATAAGGGACCAGCAGTTCCCGGCGCTGCTCTGATGTTGCTCCTCGTATTCGAACCGATAATTCCTTCAACCGCCCCGACTCTTGCGCATTGAACTGCGCGGAACGGCTCGCAGCGCCTTGCCGGCTCAGAAATGGAGAAAGACGCGCCGACGGCGACCTGCGCATCTCGATGGGTGGTATCACTCCTATCTGCGCTACCTCCAACCCAAGCACCCGTTCCAATGCTGCTAGCCCCGAGGCGGGATCGATGATCCTCAGTCCGTGTGCGGCGGCTCGCTCTGCAACTCCGCGCCGCGCCGCTGCACCGACTTCGCTCCATGCCCCCCAGTTGATGCTCAGCGCCGGCAGCCCGCGTGCCCGTCGATAATGTGCAAGTGCATCAAGGTAAGCATTGGCAGCGGCATGGTTGCTCTGTCCCGCCGAGCCCAATAGCGACGCGGCCGACGAGTACAGCACGAAAAAGTCTAGCGGAAGCCTTTGGGTCAACCGGTGCAAGTGCCACGCACCACTTACTTTGGCCGCGAGCACCCTGTCGAATCGCTCTGGAGTCTGGTTGACCAATACTCCGTCGTCAAGCGTACCCGCCGCGTGAAACACTCCCCGCAACGGCGGTAGAGTCTGGGCGACCCGCTCGAGTATCCCTCCAAGGTCCGCCTCGACCGACACGTCGGCTCGAGCCACGAGCAACTTTGCCCCCGTGCGCTCCAGTCCGTTGATCCACTCCTGGCTGGCCTCCGAAGGGGCCGAACGCCCCAGCAACACGATATGGCGGGCTCCGCGCTCCACCAGTCTCTGTGCGGTCAGCAATCCAAGGCCTCCCAGCCCGCCGGTGATCAGGTACGTGCCCTCTTCTGCCAGCGCTAGCGTCGGTGAGGTAGATTGCTGCCCGCGCACCAGACGTGCAACGTAGCGTTTTCCCTTCCGGAATGCGACCTGGTCTCCATCGTCATCGGCGGCGAATTCTCCAAGCAGACGCTGGGCGGCGGTCAGTGCCTCTTCTGCTGGGTCAAGGTCGATGCACTGGCAGCGCCATTCAGCATGCTCGAGTGCGATCACCTTCGCCATGCCCCACACGGGTGACTGGGCAAGTCCCTCGATTTGATCTTCAGTAGCCACGGCTTGGGCTCCGCGCGTAACAAGTACCAACCGTGGCGGCGCAGAGTGATCTGCCCGCGCCATCGCCTGCACCAGTTGCAGCACTTCAGCGCAGGCCGCGGCCGCGGCCGCGGGTTGCCCTTCTTCTCCTGTTGGCTGTTGTTCCTCGACAACGTAGACGACCTCCTCAAAGTGCCCGTCAGCCTTGGCTTCCGCCAGCAATTGCTTGAGTTTGACTGGCCGTGACAGTTCTCGGTAATCAGTGCCTTTCGCTCCAGCGTGATTACTCACGCGTTCTCCGTCTTCCCCCGTCGTCAGTTCGGCCAGCGCCCTGCCGATATTCCCTGGGGGCGCGAGCAAGAGCCGACGTTTCACCTGCGCTGCCGAGTCTGGCCCGCGTGCCATCAGTAGCGCCTGTGTCGCCTGATCCTCCTCGGGCAGGCATGCCGCTTCAGTGAAGCCCTCTTCCTTCAACAATCGACGCCAGGCAGGGGCCGACAGCAGGGGATGGCTTGGCCGCAGGTCCGAGTCGGTGAACTTCCACCATCCATCCAGAAGTCCAAAGATCAGATCGAGCCAATTCTGCCGCCGCGTCCCCTCCAGCAGCAGTAGTAGTCCGGATGGCCCAAGCAGCTTGCGAACGTTTCGCAGCGTCTGACGAAGGTCTGCCGTAGCATGCAAGACGTTGGTTGCCACGATCAAGTCGCAACTGTGTCCCGTGAAACCCTGCGCTGTAGGATCGCGTTCGATGTCCAGCACACGGTAGTCCACGAAGCAGTACTCCGCGAATCGCTCCCTTGCCCGCGCCAGGAATCCTGCCGAGACGTCGCTGAAGATGTAGTCAGTTTGCTCCGGTGAAAGCCGCGGCAGCACCGCGGCGGTGGTGCCGCCGGTCCCCGCGCCGATTTCCAGCAACCGTACGCGCTGGTCGGTTGGTCTCTGCGCCAATGCCGCCGCCACTGCATCGGCCACCAGATGATTGAAGGCCTGTGCTCCGGGAGAATCGCGGTAGAGGGATTCCGCCGACAGCTTGCCCCCGGGCGGGAACAACAAGCTCAGCGCTTCGCATTTTCCCTGCAGGACTGCCGGGAGATTCGATCCGCAGCGTTGCAGCAGGGTGGCTTCGACTCGAGCCTGACGGTGTTCCTGAGTCAACCGGGCTAACCGAGTTTCGGGAGCGACTGGCGACTGCATTCGCGCTACTTCCCACTCGTCATCGATTCGGCGCAGCCACCCCGCTTCGCCGAGTATTTCCAGGAGTCGCCCGGCCAGGTGCCGCTGACCACCGACGATGCCGCACTCTTTCACCAGGCTACTCAGCGAAAGCCGCCGACCTATTTCCCAGCCCACTCCCAGTTCATTGAGAGCTGTTAACACATATTCCGTCGCTGCCACCTCCAGTTCCGGCAACAGTCGCAGATAGGCCGGTGCGACGTCTGCAAGCAGTTCCGTTGCCCGGTCAGACAGCCTCTGCACCATTTCCCCTGGCTTTGAAAGAAACGTCGTTGACACTGGGTCGCCAGACCGCGAACGGGGCTCCCAGGCCACTTCAATGAGCCAGTCTGCCAACTCCGGTTGCATAGCACGCAGAAACGCCTCGCGCGGAGCACGCTTGATCGTGAAGCCTCGCAACGATCCAAGCAGGCAGCCTCCCTCGTTCAACAGACGAAGGTCAAAACTTTTCGTCTCGGTCCCACCGTCTGTATCCGCCTGCGCCTGGCAGTACAGCCGCTTGGGCAGTGGCTGGTAGAGTTCCAGTTCCTTGTACTCCAGCGGCGCAAAGAAGATTTCCTCACCCAGCGCGCTCGTCAACGCCGCACTGGCTACTTGCGTGCAGGCATCCAGAATCGCCGGATGCACCGGCATATCAAGTTCCACCAGTTCCTCGGGCGCGACCACCTCCGCCACGGCCTTGCCGGGGCCGATCCACAACGCGCGCACGCCTTGAAAGGCAGGTCCCAACTCCAGTCCCAGGGTTGACAGCCCGGTATAGAGCTCGCTGGTCGGCCGCTGCTCCATGTCCCTGCACAATTCGGGGATCGGTTGTTCCTGAGGCATTGACGGGAGAGCTTCGATGAACTGCAACTTGCCCTCGGCATGCCGCACCCAGTTGCCCTCGGCCTCCGCGTCGGCGCTGTATACCGAAAATCGCTTGATACCGCCGCCCGCGTCGGCAAATACAAGCTGCACTGCACGACTCTTGTCGGCAGCGAGGAAAAGCGGCTCATGGAAGATCAGATCGCGAATACGTCCGGGAACACCGCCCGCCTGTAGGGCCATTGCGGCATAGGTCGCGCCTGGCACCACCACGGAATCGTAGAGACGATGATCCGCAAAAAAAGCCAGGCTCTGACAGTCGAATACCGCAGCGTACACAACCTCTCCCGACGCTGAGTGGCGGCGGTGGCCGAGGAGGGGGTGTGTCGAAGAGCGGTGCGTGTGGGGGTGGGGGCGCGGGGGCGGCGTGACCCAGAAGCGTTGGCGTTGGAAGGGGTAGGTGGGGAGTGAGACCTTGTGGCGGGGGTAGTCGCGGTCGAAGGCGGGCCAGTCGAGTGTGGCGCCGGCGGTGTAGAGGCGGGCCAGGGTGGGGAGCAGGACGTGCCAGTCGTCGTGGCCCCGTTGCAGGGAGGCGAGGGTGGTGGGTGCTGGCGCGACGAGGCATTGCTGCGCCAGGGCGGTGAGCACGGACTGCGGGCCGACTGGCGCGGCGAGACATTGCTGCGCCAGGGCGGTGAGCACGGGCTGCGGGCCGACTTCGAGGAAGAGGTTGCAGCCCTGCGCGGCCAGCGTTTGCAGCCCGTCGGCGCAACGCACCGGCTGGCGGGCGTGCGCCCGCCAGTAGGCCGCGTCGGGTACTTCGTCGCCAGTAAACAACTGCCCGCTCAGGTTGGAGACCAGCCCCAGCCGCGGCGAGGCGTAGTTCAGCGTGCGGGCCACCTCCT
>JBFWSD010000306.1:0-7173 GCA_050248575.1 Gemmataceae bacterium | reverse complement strand
CGCCGGCGGCGGCCTGCCAATCGAACCCGTGCAGGATGCCGCAGACGACATCGTGCTTCTCCCGCATGACCGCAATGGCCTGGGCGGTGTCGATGCTGGGGCTTCCCTGTCCGCCGCTCTCGGTGTAGGTCGCCAGCGCGTGCTTCAACTGGTCGGCGAGGCCGAGGTAGTCCACCACCAGGCCGCCGGGCTTGTCGCGAAACACGCGGTTCACCCGCGCGATGGCCTGCATGAGGCCGTAGCCACGCATGGGCTTGTCGGCATACATGGTGTGGAGGCACGGCGCGTCGAAGCCGGTGAGCCACATATCGCGGACAATCACGATGCGGAACGGGTCCTTGCTGTCCTTGAATCGGTTGGCCAAATCCCGGCGCTTGCTCTTGTTGCGAATATGCCGCTGCCACGCCGGGCCATCGTCTGCGCTCCCGGTCATCACGATCTTGGCAATGCACTTTTGCTTCTTTTCGGCCTCGGCGTCATCATCCTTGGCGCCTGCCCAGCCGGGCCTGAGCTTGATGATGGCGTCGTAGAGCTCGACGCAAATGCGGCGACTCATGCAGACGACCATGGCCTTGCCGTCCAGCGCCTCGAGGCGGCGCTCGTAGTGCTGCACCAGGTCGGCGGCGATGATGGCAATGCGCTTGGGGTCACCTACCAGGGCCTCCATCGCGGCCCACTTGGTCTTGAGCTTCTCTTTCTTACTTTCCTCTTCCCCTTCGGTGATCTCGTCGAACTCGGCGTCGAGCGCCGGCAGCGCGGCCTGATTGAGGCCGAGTTTAGCGATGCGGCTCTCGTAGTAGATCGGCACGGTGGCGCCATCGGCCACGGCGCGCTGAATGTCGTAGATGGAGATGTAGTCGCCGAAAATCGCCCGCGTGTTTGCGTCGTTCTGCTCGATGGGCGTGCCGGTGAAGCCGATGAACGAGGCCTGCGGCAGGGCGTCGCGGAGGTTGCGGGCCAGGCCATCGATCAGGTCGTACTGGCTGCGGTGCGCTTCATCGGCAATGACGACGATGTTCCGCCGGGTGGAAAGTTCGGGCATCTTCTCGCCCTTCTCCGGCATGAACTTCTGGATGGTGGTGAACACCACGCCGCCGCTGGCCACCTGCAAGAGCGTGCGCAGATGTTCGCGGTTGTCCGCTTGAATGGGCATTTGCCGCAGGAAGTCGTGGCAGCGCTGGAACTGGCCAAACAGCTGGTCGTCCAGATCGTTACGGTCGGTTAGCACCACCAGCGTGGGGTTCTCCATGGCCGGCTCGGCGATGATGCTGGAGGCGTAGAACAGCATTGACAGGCTCTTGCCCGACCCCTGCGTGTGCCACACCACGCCGGCACGACGGTCGCCGGGCTTGCCGTCGCGCGCAGCACCGATCCAGAACTCCCGCTCTTCGGCGACCAGGTCGTTGCGTTGGCGAGTGTCCTGGCTGGCGCGCACCGTTTCGGTGACGGCCGTCTTCACGGCGTGGAACTGGTGGTAGCCGCCCACGATCTTGTTGACGCGGCCTTCCGCATCGTCTTCGAACACCACGAAATGGCGGAGAAGTTCGAGAAACCGCCGATGGTCGAACACGCCACGAACCAGCACTTCCAGTTCGAGCAGTTCTTTCGGCCCGGGCTCGGCACCGTCAATGGTCCGCCAAACCTTGAACCATTCTTCGTTGGCCGTGAGCGACCCGATCCGCGCGCTGCCACCGTCGGATACAACAAGCACTGCGTTGTACTGCAGCAGCGTGCTGATCTCGCTCTTGTAGGTTTGGAGTTGTCGAAACGCCGCCCAGATGTCGGCGTCTTCGTCGGCGACGTTCTTGAGTTCAATCACGGCGAGCGGAAGGCCGTTGACGAACAGAACGATGTCGGGACGACGGTGGTGCCGGCCTTCGACGACGGCGAACTGATTGACGGCGAGCCAGTCGTTGTCGTTCGGCCAGTCGAAGTTCAACAGCCGGACGTAGTCGCCCTTGATGCCGCCATCCTCGCGGCGATATTCCACCTCCACTCCGTCGCGGAGCATCTTGTGGAAGTCACGGTTGGTCTGGATAAGCGACGGCGACGCGACGCGCAGCACTTTGCGCAGCGCTTCCTCGCGGGCCTCCTCGGGAACCCTCGGATTCAGCCGGTGGATGGCGTCGCGCAACCGGCGGACGAGCACGACGTCGCCAAACGAATCGCGCTCGGCGGCATCCTCACCGGGAGCGAGATGCGAGCCGTGAGCAATCGAGTAGCCCAGCTCCCGGAGCCAGTCGAGCGCCGCCTCCTCCACGACAGATTCGTTCAGTGCCATCGAGATTCCGCCCCGACGCCTGCCGGTCGCGATGACCTGGACCTCACAGCCGCGCCTCGATGCCAGCCACACTCAGTTCGCCGCTCAGCAACTTGGGAAGCAAGGTATCCCGCAGACTGGCGAGGGTTCGAGACTGGTGGAGGTTCGTGACAATTCGGTCGAGTAACGGTTGCACGACGGTCGTAAACGACGCCGCCAGGCCCTGGGGCGGAATCGCGACCTTGAAGGAACCGATGTCCGCCCAGTTGGTCCTTGGCATCTTGGTCCCCGTTGAAGCTTGGTCGGTGAACAGAATGAGCTCTTCGCTGCTGACGTGCCCCAACAGGAACCCGAACCATTCGGGCGACTTAGGGGCGATCACCAGAATATCTGTCGAACATACGCCGTCGACTGGCGCAACCCCGACCTTGTGAAAGTACGGTCGCAGTTTTCCAAACAAGATCTCGCCCTTCTTGAATGCTGACTTCCCGCTCGCGACGTCGGCCGACTCGTCCCAACCGGCAAGGGCAATGCTGCGGCGAGGCATGTGGTCGAGCGCAATGTAGGCCGTTTCCGAAGCAATTTCGCTAGGCTGAACAGTCCGTCTGTGGTTCATACCGACGTCCGCAAGTCTCCCCGCTGTCCACCCGTGTGGAATCGGGCCGACTGTGGACTCGTGAAACGAACTGGGAAACAAGTCAGCGGTGGCATCATCGAGCCCGGCTGGTCGCCGACCGTCAAGTTTGGCGCGGACGGGATCGAAATCCACGAACCAGCTCTGAAACAGCGCCCGCGCCATCGCCTCCAGCGTCGCGTTCATCCGCCGGTTCAACTCGATCTTGTCGTCCAGCGATCCCAGGACCTCCGCAATTCTCTTCTGCACATCGAGCGGAGGTCGGCGAAACGCAAATGCCTTGATTTGACTCGCGCTGATATGCGGAACGGCCGTGCCCGTTTGGACCGCCAGAATGTGCTGGGTGAACTCCCGGCTTCCGATAAGGTAGCGAAGGAACCCGACGTCGAGTTTGGCGCCGCCGCGAATCCTGCTCGTGCGTTGGACCAGAAGGCAAGGCAGGTCGAACCGGGAAATCGCCGCGTATTTGAGCCCTGCCTCGATCCACGGACGATCCATGGCGAGCACGACGTCCCCCGCTTGCAACTGGTAGGCAGCGTGGTCAGCGGCCCGAGACAGAGGCCATCGTTTTACGCCATCCCAACGGAGGGAACCTTGGACAATATTGTCACCTCTCACCAGAGGAATGCTGGCTTGAACATCGGTGTAGCCTTCGCTCTTGAAGGGGAAGCCTGTGAGCAGGTCCACCTCCGCGCCGAGTGTCGTCGATTCCCACCTACCGTCCAAGACCCAAACTCCCCAGGTTGGCCTTGATGGCACGCTCCAACTTGGCAGACTCGGCGAACTGCGCCTCCAGCTCAGCTACGAGACGCGGCATCTTCTCGTCGAATGGATCTCCGTCGTCTTCGACCTCCTCGGCTCCCACGTAACGGCCGGGCGTCAGCACGTGGCCATGCCCGGCAATGTCGGCTGTCTTGGCCGACATGGCAAAGCCGGCGACATCGGCGTACTTGCCTGCACCCTTCTCGCCCCGCCACGAGTGATAGGTGGAGGCGATGGTCTTGATATCGTCGTCGGTCAGCTCGCGATGCACGCGGTCGATCAAAGTCCCCATCTTGCGCGCATCGATGAATAGCGTCTGCTGGCGACGGTCGCGCCGCTTGCCGTCGTTCTTGTTCTTGGCCAGGAACCACAGGCACACCGGAATCTGCGTGCTGTAGAACAACTGCCCGGGCAGGGCGACCATACAGTCAACCAGATCCGCTTCGATGATCGCTTTGCGGATCTCGCCTTCACCTGACTGATTCGACGACATGCTGCCATTCGCCAGCACGAACCCGGCGAAGCCGTCAGGCGCCAGGTGGTGGATGAAGTGTTGCACCCACGCGAAGTTGGCGTTGCCCTTCGGCGGCACCCCGTAGGCCCACCGCACATCGTCATCAGCGCGGTGCCAGTCGGAATCGTTGAAGGGCGGGTTGGCAATGACGAACTGCGCCTTCAGGTCCTTGTGCAGGTCGCGCCGGAAGGTGTCGGCATGCTCGGGGCCGAAGTCGGCCTCGATGCCGCGAATAGCAAGGTTCATGATCGCCAACCGGCGCGTGGTGGAGTTGCTCTCCTGCCCATAGATGCTGAGGTCGCCAATGCGGCCGCCGTGCTCCAGCACGAACTTCTCTGACTGCACGAACATGCCGCCGGAACCGCAGCACGGGTCGTAGATGCGCCCGTGATACGGCGCCAGCATCCCGACGATCAGCCGGACGATGCAGCTGGGGGTGTAGAACTGGCCGCCGTTCTTACCCTCGGCACTGGCGAACTGGGTTAGAAAGTATTCGTAGACGCGGCCGAGGATGTCTTTGCTGCGGTTGGCGGCGTCACCAAGACCGATGGTGCCGACCAGATCGATCAGCTCGCCGAGGCGGTGCTTGTCCAGTCCCGGCCGCGCGTAGTCTTTCGGCAGCACGCCCTTCAAGCGCGGGTTGTCGCGCTCCAGCGCCACCATCGCATCGTCCACCGCCTTGCCGACCGTGGGCTGTTTGGCGTTGGCCTGCAGGTGCGACCAGCGCGCCTCTTTCGGCACCCAGAACACGTTCTCGGCGCGGTACTCGTCGGCGTCTTCGGGATCGGAGCCCGCGTAGTCGCCCTCACCCGCCAGCAACTTCGTCCGCATCTCCTCGAAGGCGTCGGAGATGTACTTGATGAAGATCAGGCCAAGGACAACGTGCTTGTACTCCGCGGCGTCCATGTTGTTGCGCAGCTTGTCGGCAGCGAGCCACAACTTGGCTTCGAAGCCGAGATTGGCGGCGCTGTCGTTCTTCTTGGATCGGTTCTTTGCCATTGAGGTCTGTGTGCTACTGCCGGAACGCATATCTTGCCACTAGTTGGCAGAAAGTTCGTACGAGACCTGCCGCCCTGTCGTAAGCCCCGAGAAAGTGATAGATCCGCTGCACTTGTCCGTCTATAGATCGGAAGGGCATCACGCATGGTTGAGCAAAAGCGCTGGATCGCGACCGATGGACAGGTGGCACGGGAATCTGGTGAATGGGCCGAGGAGAAGCTCTATTACCTGCAGCGTTACTTCTTTGCCTTCAACCAGGCGACGAAGAAGGCGTTCGAGCGACGCGTGTATGTCGACCTCCTTGCGGGGCCAGGCCGGTGCTACCTCAAGGATCATCCACAGCACGAGTTTGCGGGATCGCCCATTCTGGCGATGACCGGTGACGCGCCCTTTTCATCGATGCTCTGTGTTGAAGGAGACGAGAGGAACGCCGACGCATTGAGGCACAGAATTCGCGGCTGTTCGTTGGCGTCCATGGTGACCGTCCATCAGGGAGACGCGAATGACCCGGAGACCATTGCCTTGGTCCGCAAGGCCTTGTCGGGGCCGAAGACACTGGGATTGATCTTCGTCGACACTCTCGGTTTGTCGGACGTGGCCTTCAGAACGCTCCAAGCGATCACCAAGGAGCGACGTGCGGACCTTATCTATACGTTCCACGTCTCGGACGTGACGCGGAACATCGGTGGAGCACTAAGGAACGCCTACGAGGCAGCAAGGTTCACGGAGTCGTTCGGCCATCCGGACTGGGAGACTGCATGGGAGGCGCATGTCCGCGGCTTCGCCGGCACAGTGGATGTGGCCGATGCGTTGACCACCTTCTTTGAGCTGCAGCTGCAGGAGGACCTCGGCTATCGCTACGTCAAGTCGCTACACCGGCTGATGAAGAACTCGAAGAACGCGCCGCTGTACCGGTTGATCCTGGCTTCGCACTCCCCGCTCGCTCCTAAGCTCTGGGAGGCTGTCGCCAAGATCGAATCCAGCGGCCAGCGTGGCCTGTTCTGAGGCCTTCGGGAGCTCGATCCACCGCCGTCCGTCCAGAATTGCGTCGTCGCCGCCACGCTTCGAAGGGTGGCCGCCCAGCTGCTTCAGGAAGAACTTCGTGCCGGCCGCCTTGCACGCGGTGCGCAGTTCGCGGAACCACTGCACCTTTGCCGGGCGGGCGCCGGCCTGGCTCTCGCCGCCGCCGATCAGCCAATGGATCCCGTCGAGGTTGATGCCCTTCAGGGAGCCGAGCAGCGGCTCGGCCGACACGAACCGGATCCCAGCGGGCACCTTGCGCAAGTAATCGACACGCCAGAGGAACTCAGGCGATTCCACCGAGACGCCAATCCACACGTTCGCTGGCCACGCTAGCCGCGGCGCCAATCGTGCAAGCCGTTCGGCCCGCTTCGTCAGGACCTGAAACGTGTGCTGCGGACATTCGGCCATCACCCCGAACACCCGCTGGATGAAGGCTTCGGGCACGTCGGCGTGAAAGAGGTCCGACATCGAATTCACGAAGACCACCCGCGGCCGCCGCCACTGCTTTGGCAGGTCGATCAGCTCCGGTCGGAGTGTAAGGTCGAAGCCGTTGGGAAATGTCTTGGGAAACCGCCTGGTAATCTTCTCGGCATAGCACCGATCACAACCGGGCGAGACCTTGGTGCAACCCACAGTGGGGTTCCACGTGGCTTCAGTCCATTCAATCCCGGAGTGATCGGCCATGGCCGCGAGAATAGCATCGTCAGCGCGCCTGCGCTACGCGATGTGGTCGGGCTCCATTACCTTCTCGACCACCTTCCCGCCCTCGACGCTGACGTAGTACACCTTCGCCGCCGGCCGCGTCGAGACGACGCGCGTCACGGTGTTGTCGACGAAGTAGATGCCGGCGTCGTTGTCGCAGGCATAGCCGGGCTTCATCTCGCCCGACCCGATCAGCTTCTGGTACAACGGCCGGCGCCCAGGCTCGGCGTCGTAGTGCGGCGAGTGGCTGCCTTTCAGGAAGCCGAGGCACTGGACGAT
>JBFWSD010000305.1:0-7177 GCA_050248575.1 Gemmataceae bacterium | reverse complement strand
GGCGGTTCAAGTACCGATCGATGACCGTCTCCGCCGGGCCATCGTCGATGAGCTTGCCCTGATCCATCCAGAGCACGCGGTTGCAGAGCTTCTTGATCGACACGAGATCGTGCGAGACAAAGACCAAGGCCTTGGCCTTGTCGACCAGATCCATCATGCGGTCCCGCGCCTTGTCCTGAAAACCGATATCGCCAGCGCCCAGAACTTCATCGAGCAGCAGGATGTCGGGGTGCACCGCGGTGGCGATGGCAAAGGCCAGCCGCACATACATGCCGCTCGAATAGAAGCGGATCGGGATCTGGAGATACTCGTTGAGCTCGGAGAATTCGGCAATGCCCGGACGCTTGGCTTCCACGTCCTTGGGGGTGTCGCCCTGGAGAAAACAGCGATAGGCGATGTTGTCCCAGCCGCTGGCGGTGGGTTCGATGCCCAGGCCAATGTCCATGAGTGAGGTGACTTCGCCGGTGACGTGCCGGGTGCCGGAGGTGGGCGGATAGACGCCGGCGATGAGCCTCAGCAAGGTGCTCTTGCCCGCGCCGTTGTGGCCGATCACCCCCACACGGTCCCCTTCATGGATCTGGAGGGTCAGGTCCTTGAGTGCATGAATCTCGACGGTCGGGTTGAGTTTGCTCTTGCGGAGCAAGGCAATCAGCAATTCCTTCAGGCCAAACTGACCGTGCTTGCGGATTCGAAACGTCAAATTGATATTGCGAAGATCGATCAAAGCCATGTCAGTGTCCCGTGTCTTTGCCTACAGGAAGAGTCTCAACGAACGCATGCAGGTTACAGTTTGAAAATCGCACCGCGCTCCAGGCGACGCACCAGGAATACGGCCAGGGCCAGCGTGGCCGAGGTTGTGACGGCGGCGATGATCCAGGAAAGGAGCGGCGGGGCCGCCCGATCCACGATCGGTGTCCGGATCAACATGACGAACGACCCCAGCGGATTGTAGGCCAGCACCTGCCCGAAGATCGGACTCCGCACCGCTCCGGGCGGATACATGATTGGCAACGTATAGAACACCAGCTGCAGGGCGATCTGCAAGAGATGCTTGTTGTCAGGGACGTACACGTCGATCAGGCTAAAGGCCAAGATGCAGGCAAAACTGAAGACGACCAGCGTCAGCAAGCCGGGCACCAGCCAGAGCAGGCTCAGCAGATTTCCAGTCCCCAGCAAGATCAGCGACATCATGATGGATACGCAGACCAGAATCGAGAAATGGAACAGCTGAGAGCCCAGGGTGCGTAGCGCGAATACGGCAACCGGGGTTGGGTAGACGCGCATGTAGCTGGCGCTCATTCGCACGGAACTGCAGCCTTCGAGACAGGCGCCGGAGATGAAGGACCAGGTTGCCAGCCCGGCGAGCAGGAAGGGAATGTAAGTCCGGATGTCTACGTTGAACAGACTGGTGAACACAAAACAGAGAATGGCAGTCGTGGCCAGAGGATGCAAGAGCGACCACAGCATCCCCAGGATCGAGTCCTGATAGCGCATCTTGATGTCGAGTCTGGCCAGCGACGACCAGAAATATCGGCGCTTCCACGTGGCATAGAAGTAGCTGGAGAAGCTATCCAGATAGGTCATTGGCTCTCTCTCCTCTGCCTCCCGCATCCCACACCTTGCACGGCGGCGAGGCGGGTCACACTAGGTTGTTTTGCAGATGTTCACATGAATCATGTATCTTCGAGATGGAAGGGTGCGTTCTCTGTTGTTATCGGATTCCCTAAGGAGTCGCTCCAAACAAATGATCGCAGATTTGACGGAGACGGGGCGTCGGCCGTCCCGGAGGCGTTGCGGTGTATAGCCAGCGCGGGCCGCAAATGAAAGAGGAAAATCCGCGTCCAAGGAGGGCCGAATCCAACGCGCAGTTTCACCAGGCCGCCAGTTCGGTGTGGTTGATGCTCATCGTGGCCGCGCCGCGGCACGGCAGAGCTTGGCGAATGCAGCGAAGGCGGGCAAGACGAACAACAAGTAGCACTTCACGCCAAAAAAAGCGGGGCGGCCGATCGAATCGGTCCGCCCCGTTTCGCGGTCCGCGGGCAAGTTCGCTCGCCCGCGATCCTCTCCCCCTCTCCTGCCAGACGAACGTATTCGAGACACGCGGACTCTGCCCGCGCTTGCTGTTCGAGATCGAGCTACGCCAGCAATGCTTCTCCCGTCGCTCTCGCTCCGGGCTCGCCTGCGTCTGGCGTTGGCTCCCGTCGCCGTTCGTTTGAAGTGAGCGGGTACATAGGCCGAAGCTGTGCGGAATGCAAGACCAGTTTGCCGCCGCGCCGTCCCGACGAGAGTTGCCTCCCGTCGGGATCAACGAACGCGCCGGAGCGATCAGTTGCTCGCACGCTTGGTCAGCTTTTCGTAGAGCAACACGGCTTGCGGGTCGAACTGCAAGACGCGTTCCTCGCCGCCCGTGTTGATGGTCAGTTTATAGACGGTTGCTGCCTTGTCGCCGACGCCGGAAGTGTGCTTCTCGGCGGCCGTGACAGAAGCATCGGGGTAGCGCTTGGACAGCCCGGCTTTCACGTCGGCGGGCACATCGCTGGCGGCAATGGCCTGTTCGCTCGACAGGCTGGTGATCTCGCCGTCGCCGTTGATGCTCAGCTTGGCCGAACCTTCCTTCAGGTCGAGCGCGGCATGGATGTATTCGATGACGGCGTCGGCCCCTTCCCCCTTGGTCTTGCGCTGGATCAGCGTGAACGTGGCATCGGGGAATTGCTTGCTGACGACGTCAGTGATGGTCTTGGGCAGATCGGCGGCGGCGATGCGCTCCTTGTGTTCGACGAACTTGCCCTCGGGAGTGAACTCGGCTTCGTAGACACCGACTTCGCCCTTGTCGAGCTTGAAGGTGAGGTTGATCACATCGAGGTCGTCTTCCTTCTCGGTGTTGAGGCTGGCGATCTCGGCGCTGGGATACTTGGTTTTCACGGCATCGACGACGGCCTTGGGGGCGTCTTCAAGCGGTACGGGGGCAGCTTGGCCCGCGTTCAAGAACAAGGCGAACAGGCTAGCAAGCAGGAAAAAGCGACTGATCTTCATCATGGGTACCTCCTTGGCAGCGCGACAGAGATCGATGGCAGGCCCGCGCGCGCGGACATCACCGCCATCGAGTGTTGCCAGTGAGACCCTTGGCCCACACCCGCGTCGGGGCGCACACCAAAAACCTCGTTCTTCAGTCACCAGGTTTGGAACCGAGGACAGGCAGGTGGGGGGTCCTGCACCACGGCATTGCCCGGCGGGCAGCGTGTATTGGTCTTGCGACCGCTGACAGGTTCTCTCTGGGAGAACCTCCTCAGGAAGGTGTCGAGGCGCTGGAGCAACTCGACTGCGCCCCATTGGAGCAAATGATCTCCGAAACGCAACCCTCTTCTCGCCCAAAATCGAAAACACTTGGTCTGTGCGTCCCCCGGCCGGCCCGCCCAGTTTCCCAAGAGCATTTTGCTTCGGGCTGACAGACGGGATAGAATAGCGCCGGACCATTCTTCAGGAGGGATGGGGCAAACATGCCGTTCTTGCTGTTGTTCCTGCTCGCGCTGGTGTGCCTGCCCGATTACTGGCCGGCCCCCTTGGCCTGGCTGGGGGTGCCGCAAACCAATGCGGTGCTGTACGGTGTGTTGACGTGGCTCGGTTGCGCACTCTTCGGCGTGTGGGCCGCGCGTCGTGCCCGTCAGACGCTTGCTCGTTTGCCCATCAGCGAGGGCCGCGAAAGAGTCTTGCACCGCCATATTGCCAGCCGACGCTGGCAAGCCAATCTTCTCGGCGTCTACTTCGTGGCCGCGGTCTACTTGCTCGGCTGGGGCTGGGTCGTCCAGCAGTTCTGCACCCTGCAAAGCGGGCTACTCTTGCCCGGGGCCGAGATCCTCATCCTCGCCCCGTATTTCGTCACTCTCATGATGCAATGGTGGTTCATCTATCCGGTGGACCGTGGCCTCCACGAACTGACCGCCGATACGCAGCCCTTCTTCTCGCGTTCCGGCTATGTAGTCTTTCACTTGCGGCAGAGACTGGCCCTGCTGGCGGCGCCGTTCGTGGTACTGATTGTCGACAAGGGGCTGCGCCGGCTCCTGCCCGAATCGCAGGCCAGCGTGCAGGTGCTGTCAATGATCCTGCTGGTGGCGTTGATTTTTGTCGGGCTGCCCTGGATCTTGCGGATCGTACTCGGTCTCAGACCTTTGCCGGAGGGGGAACTGCGCGAGCGCTTGCTGGACACTGCCCGCCGGCTCCATTTCCGCTTCAGCGACATTCTGCTCTGGAATACCCACGGTGGCGTGGCCAACGCGATGGTCGCGGGCATCTTGCCCTGGGTGCGCTACGTGCTCCTCTCCGACCGCCTCATCCAAGAACTCAAGCCGGAAGAAGTGGAGGCGGTGTTCGGCCACGAAATCGGCCACGTCAAGCATCGGCACATGAGCTACTATCTCGGCTTCCTGTTCCTCAGCTTGATGGTGCTGGCCGCGCTCTGGCGAATGTTTGCCTTGCATATCCTGGGCGAATCGCCGCTGGCGAGCATCGGGCTGGTGGCCACCAGCGGACCGGTCAGCGAAACCGAACTGGTGCCCCTGATCACGCTGGCAGGTGCGTACATCTTCATCGTCTTCGGTTTCCTGTCGCGGCGCTGCGAACGGCAGGCCGACATCTATGGCTGCCGGGCCGTCTCATGCACGCGCAACGATTGCCCGGGCCACGAGGGGCACGTCACCCTGTCGCCCCACGGACTCGGCCTGTGCCCGACCGGCATCCGCATCTTCATCGACGCCCTGGAGAAGGTGGCCCGCATCAATGGCATCAGCCGCTCGCGGCCGGGCTGGCTCCAGTCGTGGCAACACTCGACGATTGCCCGCCGTGTCGAGTTCCTCCAGGAAGTCCTCATCGACCCCACCAAGGAGCCCCGCTTCCAGAGGACGGTCTTCCTGGTCAAGTGGGCGATGCTGGCCTTCCTGCTGACGGCCTTCTGGATCCTCGGCGCCACCCAGGGCTGGGAGCATCTCGTCAACTAGCCATTCCCGGTAATCCGTGCATCGCGGGCAACGTCGTTGTAAGTAAGCTGTCTGAACCCTTGCATTTGGGCCGACAGCGCCTTACAAAGACGCCAGCCTGCGCTGGGGCGAACTCTGCGTGCCCGCCAGGCGTACAACCTAGCGGGAAACTCGCAGCCTCTTACCTGTCTCCGTGAGACCACCATGAGCATGATGATCCACGTAGACGACGTGACCAAGTATTTTGGCCCGGTGCTGGCGGTCGATCACATCAGCTTCGAGGTGGCCGAAGGGGAAATCGTCGGCTATCTCGGACCAAACGGGGCGGGCAAGACGACCAGCCTGCGCATCCTGACCACGTATCTGCCCGCCACCAGCGGCGTGGCCCGCGTGGCCGGGCACGACGTGATGACCGAATCGCTCGAGGTGCGCCGCAAGATCGGCTACCTGCCCGACCAGGTCCCCATGTATCCCGAGATGCGCGTCGAGGAATATCTGAGCTACCGGGCCAAGCTCAAGGGCGTGCCGCGCGCCGGCCGCGCCCAGCGGATCGATTATTGCCTGGAACGCTGCCGTGCCCGCGAAGTACGGCGTCGGCTGATCGGCACCTTGTCGCGCGGCTATCGCCAGCGCGTCGGCCTCGCCGACGCCATGATTCACGATCCCAGGATCCTCATCCTCGACGAGCCTACCGTCGGGCTGGATCCAGTGCAGATTCGCGAGACCCTGGCCCTCATCAAGGAACTGGGTGAAAGCCGCACGATCCTCCTGTCCACGCACATCCTGGCCGAGGTGGAAGCGGTTTGTAAGCGCGTCATCATCATCCATGCCGGGCAGCTCAGCCTGGACAAGCCGCTGAAAGACATGGGGGGCACCCGGCTGATCGCGGTGGAGGCGCGCGGCCCGGGCGAGGCCATCGCCAAAGCGCTCAACGATATCGACGGCGTCGAAGAAGTCTCGGTTCGTCAGGAAGAAGACGGGTTGTTCAGCTTCGATCTGAAGACGCGCGACAACGCCGACCTGCGCGAGAGCGTCTCGCGAAAGCTGGCCGAGAATAGCTGGCCCATCCGCAACCTGATGCTCCGCCGCAGCAAGCTGGAAGATGTCTTCCTGGAAGTAGTGCGCCAGCGCGATCCGCTCAAGCAAAAGCAGGACGCGAAAGCCGGGGCGAAGAGCGCCGACGAGAAAGAAAAGCAGCCGGCTGAATCTGGAAAGGCAGAATAATGTCGACGAGCCGCGAGCCCAGCATCGAGTCCATCCCGGAATGGGCCCCCTCCGAGATGCGCGAGGACCAGCCCACCGTTGCACGCTGGCTCGGCGCGATCGGGCTGATCCTGGTCACCCTGGGCAGTTCGACCCTGTTCGCCACCACGGCCATGAGCCGGGTGACGATGATTAACCCGCAACTGGCCTTCCTTTGCTTCGTCGTCGGCATGGTGCTGCTGCTCTATCACGCTGCCAGCGATCCGGATTTGCAGTTACGGCGCGTCTACTCCTCATTCGGGCTGGCCTGGCTGGTGATGGGAGTGCTGTTCGCGGTGGTGCCCTACAAAGGGGTCACCGGGGGACTGTTTTTGCCCTACGGCATGGTCGGGCTGTTCCTCGGCCTCTGCTTCTGCATGGCGGGCACACGCCACGAAACCGATACCACCTGGTACAACGGCGTGGCGGGCACGCTCGCCTGCATCGGGGCGGCGGCGGCCCTCGTCGGCTTCATCGGCGGCAACAACTCGCTCGAATTCTTGCTGCCGCGCGGCTTCCTATTCATCCTCTTCGGCCTGATGTTCCTCTGGGCCTTTGTCGGGCTAAAAGGCGCCGACGACCCGATCGGCTACCGCATCGGCTGGCTGCTCGGCCTGATCGGGGCCGCCGGGCTGACAATCGCACTGGTACGCAGCGCCATGGCTCCCAAGGACTATCCGATGCCCGCTGGCATGCTGCTTGGCGCGGGCAGCCTGCTTTACCTGATGGTGGCCCTGGGGGTCTGTTCGGACAATCAGCTCGTGGTGATGACCCGCCGCGAGCTGGCCAGCTTCTTCTACTCGCCCATCGCCTACATCATCTTCCTCTGCCTGACGCTGGTGGCCTGGGGGCTGTTCATCCTGTTCATCAACACCCTTGTCGATCCGCTCGGGAGGCCGCGGCCTCGCGTCGAGCCGATGATTGGGAGCTACCAGCTCGCCTGGGTCCCCGACATCTGCGAGATT
>JBFWSD010000304.1:0-7187 GCA_050248575.1 Gemmataceae bacterium | reverse complement strand
AACTCCCATGCAGGTACCGACCAGGTTCGAATACGTTCTGGGTACGCTCAATCAGGTATGTGCCGGCTTTCTGGTGGCTTCGGCTGTCACCGGGCTGTACCAGCTCCTCTTTGCCATGGGCTGGTCGGATCAGCCCTTCTACAACACGTACCAGTTCAATCTGAATATCTTCCATCCAGCGCGGGTGACGATGCTGTGGCTGATAGTGGTCGGCAGCTTTCTGGTCGGACTGGTTTTTCTCGCGGCCGGGGCCGGGCTGAAGTACGGCCTGCCGTGGGGCGACCGGGCCTGCGTGATCGCGGCGCTGCTCTTGCTTGTGTTCGTCACCGCCCAGTTGCTGTACGGGGTGATGGTGCTACATCCTGCCCGCGAACGAGCCCTGCTGGCCAGCCTGGGCTCGATTCCCGAAGGCTACGAACGCGGCATCCAGGATCGGTATGCCCTCATCTATGCGGTTCCACTGCAAGTCTACGGCGTCGCGCTGCTGGTCATCATGACCATGCGCCGCTCCTCCTGACGCTCAAGCGTGCTCGTCTTGCTCCGGATGATGGGCGCGGAAAATGGCCATCGAACGCGGCGCCAGGTTGTGCCGGATCTTGCTGATGCGCTGTTCCAGCTTCGGGTCGGCCGTATCCAGGATGCGTTCCCATTTGCGCTGCCCGTCCAGCGAGGGCAGGCGAAACGGCAGTGGCTCGTGGTGCGAGTTGAACAGGATCATCAGCGTGTCGCCGTGGATGCGCTCGCCGTGCTCATCGAGTTCGTCGATGACGTCACCCGCCAGGATAACGCCGAAGCAGCGCATGAAGCCGGCGTTCCAGGCTTCGTCGGTCATTTCCTTGCCCGAGTTCTCCAGCCAGACGATATCCTTGATCTCCGAGCCGCGAATACTGCGCCCTTGCAAGAACTTGCGGCGTTGCAGCACAGGTTGCTCGTGCCAGATGCGAATGAGCCGCCGCGTGAAGTCGAGCAGGTCCTTCTGCTCACGGGTCAGCTCCCAGTTGAGCCAGGTGAGCTCGTTGTCTTGACAGTAGGCGTTGTTGTTGCCGTTCTGGGTGTGGCCCAGTTCGTCGCCGGCCAGCAACATGGCCACGCCTTGCGAGGCGATCAGCGTGGTAAGGAAGTTGCGTTTCTGGCGTTCGCGCAGGGCCCGGATCTCGGCATCGTCGGTGTGCCCTTCAGCGCCGCAGTTCCAGCTCTCGTTGTCGTTGGCGCCGTCGCGGTTGTCTTCGCCGTTGGCCTCGTTGTGCTTGCCGTTGTAGGAGACCAGATCGTGCAGGGTGAAACCGTCGTGGCAGGTGATGAAGTTGATGCTGGCATACGGGCGGCGGCCCGAATGCTCGTAGAGATCGCTCGAACCGCACAACCGCGAGGCAAACTCGGCTACCACGCTGCCCGCATCTCCCTTCCAGAAACGCCGCACCGTATCGCGATACTTGCCGTTCCATTCGGTCCACAGCACGGGGAAGTTGCCAACCTGATAGCCCCCTTCGCCCAGGTCCCATGGTTCGGCAATCAGCTTCACCTGCGACAGCACCGGGTCTTGGTGCACGATATCGAAGAAGGCGCCCAGCTTGTCGACTTCATGCAGCTCGCGGGCCAGAGCACTCGCCAGGTCGAAGCGGAAGCCGTCGACGTGCATGTCGATCACCCAGTAACGCAGGCTGTCCATGATGAGCTGGAGGACGCGCGGGTGCCGCATGTTGAGCGTGTTGCCGCAGCCCGTGTAGTCCATGTAGTAGCGGGGCTGATCCCCCACCACGCGATAGTAGGAAACGTTGTCGATGCCGCGGAACGACAGCGTCGGGCCAAGGTGGTTGCCCTCGGCGGTGTGGTTATAAACCACATCGAGGATCACTTCCAGCCCGGCGGCATGCAGGGCCCGCACCATCATCTTGAACTCGCGGACCGCTTCGGTGGCCGTACCGGTGGAACAGTATTGCGTGTGCGGCGCGAAGAAGGCCAGTGTGTTGTAGCCCCAGTAGTTGCTGAGGTTCTTCTCGACCAGGTGCCGGTCGTTGACGAAATGATGGACGGGCAACAACTCGATTGTCGTCACGCCGAGCTGTTTGAAGTGTTCGATGGCCGCGTGCGAGGCCAACCCCAGATAGCTGCCCCTGAGCTCCTTGGGCACGCGCGGATGCCGCTGGCTGAAGCCTTTGACGTGGCACTCGTAAATGACCGTCTTGTGCCAGGGTATGTGGGGCGGCCGATCGTCGCCCCAGGTGAACGCCTGGTCGATGACCACCGCCAGTGGCGCATGGGCTGCATTGTCGCGCTCGTCGATCGTCAGGTCGGCGTCTTCCGCGCCGATCGTGTAGCCGAACATCTCGTCCCCCCACAAGATGCGTCGACCGATGCCGCGCGCGTACGGGTCGAGCACGATCTTGTGCGGATTGAAGCGGTGGCCTGCGTCGGGCACGTACGGGCCATGCACGCGATAGCCATAGAGCTGCCCGGGCCGCACGTCGGGCAGGTAGCCGTGCCAGACCATGTCGGTCTGTTCCGGCAAAGGCAGTCGCTTCGATTCCACCTCGGCGTCGATGGAATCGAACAGGCACAGGTCGACGCGCAGCCCGTGTTCGGTGAAAAGGGCGAAATTGACGCCTGCCCCGTCCCAGGTGGCACCGAGTGGATAAGGGCGGCCAGGCCAGACGCGCATGGGTGTTTCTCCTTGTGGTGATTGGATCTAGTCTATTGGGCGTGGGGGGAATGTCAGCGGGATATGGTCCCACCCGCCGCCGCGGGTGGGTCTGGAAGGTTGGCTCGGATTCCTGATCAAGCCACGCCGGCTTTCAGTCTTTCGATGCGTTTCAGGAAAACTCCCATGATGCGGCGGTAGAGTTCGTCGCGCAGCATCTGGTCTTCCACTCCGGCGTCGATGGATGGATTGTCGTTGACCTCCATCACATAGATCTTGCGGTCGCTCTGCTTGATATCAACGCCGTAGAAGCCGTCGCCGATCAGGTTGGCCGCCTTGAGGGCCGTGCGGACGACGTTGCGCGGGGCCATCTCCACCGGCAAGGTATCGAAGTTGCCGCAATCGCGGCCCCCCTTGTCCAGTGCCTTGTAGATCTGCCAGTGGCCCGGCACCATGTGATACTTGCACGCATACAAGGGCTGCTTGTCGATCACGCCGATCCGCCAGTCGAAATCGGTCGGCACGTACTCCTGGGCGATTACCAGTTCGGAATCCTCCAGGAAGTCCTCGATCTGTTCGGCCAGGCTGGCTTCGTCGGTGACCTTGATCACACCCTTCGAGAACGAGCTGTCGGGCCGCTTCAGCACGCACGGGAAGCCGAGTTGCTCGCCAATCCAGTGCATGTTGTCCTTGTGTACCAGCACGGTCTTGGGCTGCGGCACGTCGTAGCGGTCGAGCAGTTCGGCCAGGTAGACCTTGTTGCAGCACTTGACGATGGAATCGGGATCGTCGATGACGACCAGCCCTTCCACGGCGGCGCGGCGGGCGAAGCGATAGGTATGATGATTGACGGCCGTGGTTTCGCGGATGAACAAAGCATCGAACTCAGCGAGGCGGCCCAGGTCGTCCTTGGTGATCAGCTCGGTTTCCAGGCCGAGCGATTCGGCCGCCTTCACGAAGCGTTTGATGGCCTTCTCGTCGGAAGGGGGCAGATCGTCGGTCGGATTACGGAGAATGGCCAAGTCGTACTTCATCTGGGCGCGTTTGCGTACGTTGAGGCGGCGGCCCGCGAAATGGTCGGTGGCCACCTCAACCAGGAAGTCGCGGTGATCATCCGGAATCTCGTCGACCGGAATCGGGCGGATGCTGCGCAGCTCCCACTTGTCGTTCTTGACGAAGCGCGCGCGCAGCAGGGGGGCCTGGAACAGGTTGAACAGGTGCAGGCTGAGGCGGTCGTGCCGCCCGGCCAGGTTGCGGCCGAAGTAGATGCTCAGCGTGAACTCGTTCGATTTCATCGGCGCCAGGCTGCTTTGAATCAGGTCATCGAGATCGTCGGAGACGAAGCGAATCATCGTCTGCGACTTCATGTCCTGGATGGTGGCGATGCTGGGAGTGGGCTTGTGGCCCCGCGCCTCGGCGAGCAGCGTGACGTAGTAACCGACGCTCTGATACTTGTAGGAGCGGCACAGGTTGACGACCTTGGCGCCGCGCAGGTCGCCGTACTCGGGCTGGGTCAGATAGGCCTTGGCGCCGATGACCTGGACGCCGGGTATGTCGAACTGCCATTCCTTGGTGCTATTGACGACGATGAGCGTTGCCATGTCGGTCCTTGTCCTTGGCTTGCCTGGGCCGGATGATCAGCAAGTTCGCGTCGTAAGTGACAATCCCGAGCAGGATGGCCGCGATCAAGCGATCGATGCTGACCCAGTACTTGTTAGTACCGGCGACGGGGTTGGACAGCAAGGGGTCGGCCACCAGCACCTCGCGCTTGCCGCGATGGTAGCCGCACAGGACCACGAAGTGGCCCGCGGGCTCGCCGCGAATGTCGTCGTGGTCGTCGTTGACGCCATACTCGCGGGCATTGCGGTAGAGGTAGGTGGCACTCAGCCCCGTCAGGATCGGTGTCTGATGGTTGAGAAACTTGCGAATCAGGCTGGGCGTGAGGTCTTCAAAAAGAAGTCGTCCGCCGCGTTCGAGAAACTCGAGATAAGCGTCGGTAGCCATGCGCAGCTTGGGATTGTGCTTGGCCTCCTTCTGCCGCCGCAAACGATCGGCCAGATCGACCCCCTCCTGGAACCAGGTAGGATCGAAGAGCTGCAAGTTGTACGTGTAGATGTCGGCAGTGTAACCACGGCGCAGCGCGTGGCAGGCCAGGTTGACCGCGAGGGTGCCGCCCGTTTCCAGTTGAGGCACGTCCGCGATCACCTGCTCCAGAGGCAGCTCGTCGTCGTAATAGCGGTAGAGCGCATCCAGACACGTGGGGCCGCAGGTGAAGTCATCCGGCTGCGGCAGGATCACCACTTCCAGGTGCGATTCAACCGTCTCATCTTTCCGAAAGATCATTGCCCAGGCCCGCTTCGATGTTTTTCAAATCTTAACGAATAAGCGAAATCGGGACCAGTCGGCTTTGCAACGGTTGCGAGGCGGCCCGCGCGGGCATACCATCACCTCAGCCACGCTTCACCGACTCAGGTCTCATCATGGACACCAACCAGCCACGAGAAACCGCCCGCGCGCTCCTCCGCAACTACCTGGAACAAGCGGGGAGCGCCACCAACTACTTCGACTTTGACCCCAAATCAGTCGAGGCGGGCCGCCAGCTCCTTGACGCCCAGCCAGAAGTGCAGGTCTGGGCCGTCGTCGAATCGGTGGAGCGCACTCTCCATCATCTCGACGCGCCCGATCCATGGTTACTCCGACCGTTGCGGAGCGGCTTGCTGCGCCGCAAGCTCAGCTTCGGCCGGCCTGAAGTCGACGCGCTCGTGGCCGCCTTGCTCGGGCAGACCGGTTTGCAGCGCTTCGATGTCGCCGTCGGCTCGCTGGCCCGCGCCTTCGAAACCTATGTGGCCGACCGGGGTCTCGACGATGATCTGCGCGACAAGTTCTCCAGGCTGGCTGCACATCTGCGCGATTCGTACGCCGCCGAGTACCGCAAGGCGGGTGACCGCATCGCCAACCTGTTGCAGCCCGCCAGCGCCGAAGGGGCTGTCAGCATCCTCCAGTGGAAGACCGACGAAGCCTGGGTCGAGACGCTCAAGCAGGCCTTGGCCCTGATGGACGAGACGGCGCGCGGCCACTGGACTGCCCTCGTTCTCCATTGCAACTCGGCCTCGGCCTCCAAGCCGTCGGCCAAGTGGCTCAAGCAGGCCACGGCGTTGCTGGCCCCCATCGGGCACGATGCGTTCGCCGCCGTCGCGGGCAGCATCATCGAGCAGATCGGCAAACCGGGCAAGACGCCCCCCGCGCGCATGACCGGCATGGGAGACCAGACCGATCCCACCCTCATCCACGACGTGCACAGCGATCAGCTGCGCGGCCTCGTCTGGTGCACCAGCCTGGTGAACGACGACAAGCTGACCCACGTGGTAGGGGCGGCGGCCGACGCTTGTTTTCACAAGCTGGCCTGGATTGGCCCGCGCTCGCCCAAGATCGGCAACGCTTGCCTGAACGCCCTGGCACAAAAAACCGACCTGAAAGCCATCGCCGAGCTGAGCCGCCTGAAGACGCGTGTGAAGCACGCCTCGGTCAAGAAGCAGCTGGGCAAGTCGCTCGACGCGGTGGCCGACAAGGTCGGCATGTCGGCCGACGAGCTGGAAGAAGTCGCAGTGCCCAGCTGCGGCCTGACCGGCGTGGGCATCATGGAGCAGCGGGTCGGCGACGTCACCGTTCGTGTGGAAGTCGACGAGCGGGGCAAGGCCAGCGTGGCTTATCAGCCCGCGGGCAAGAAGGCGCAGGGCTCGGTGCCGGCATCCATCAAGGAGGCCCACGCCGACGAAATCAAGACGCTCAAGAAGGACATCAAGGAGATCGACAAGCTGTGGCCCGCCCAGCGCAATCGCGTGGAGCAGCTATTCTTGAGACAGGCCGACTGGTCGCTGGCGGATTTTCGTGCCCGCTACCTGGATCATGGGCTGGTGGGGACGCTGGCCCGCCGGCTGATCTGGCGCTTCGCGGAGCGTGCGGGCTGCTGGCACGCGGGCCAGATCGTCGATGCGGAGGACCGGCCTCTCGAGGGACTCGGCGACAACACGCGCGTCACGGTCTGGCATCCCAGCACCGCTGCCGCCGCAGAAGTGGAAGCGTGGCGCAACTGGCTCGAACGGCACGAGATAACGCAGCCCTTCAAGCAGGCCCATCGCGAGATTTACTTGCTCACGGAGGCCGAGCGGGCCACCCAGGTCTACTCGAACCGCTTTGCGGCCCACATTCTCAGGCAGCACCAGTTCGCGGCCCTGTGCCAGCAGCGGGGCTGGCAGTATCGCCTGCAAGGTGCGTGGGACTCGGCCAATACACCCACGCTGCTCTTGCCCCGCTGGGACCTGCGTGTCGAGTTCTGGGTAGAGGCCATCATGGACGATCAGGACGTGTCGGCCATGCAAGTCTACTTGCACCTGACCACCGATCAGGTGCGTTTTCTGCGGGCAGAGAGCGAGCAGCCCTAGCCTCTGGAAGAAGTGCCGCCGCTTGTGTTCTCGGAAGTGCTGCGCGATGTGGATCTGTTCGTCGGCGTGTGCAGCGTGGGCAACGATCCCAACTGGCACGACGGCGG
>JBFWSD010000303.1:0-7195 GCA_050248575.1 Gemmataceae bacterium | reverse complement strand
TCGGGACAGTCTCGTCGATCACGCTGGCCCTGTTCGCCTGCCTGGTCTTGACTGGGTTCGCGACGCACAGCGTCATCAAATTTCGTCCGTACATGAGCGTGCCGCTGCTTTCCTACAAGTGTGTGCACAGCATCCTTGGCGTCAGCTTGCTCCTGTCCTATGCCACGATGATCGTCTCCGAACACTGCCGCGAAAAAGGACGCCATTGGCTGGCTGTAGCTGCGCCCTTACTCGTGTGGTGCGTCATCATTTGGGCGGGGCTCGAGCGCATGGCCTATCACAACTTCATGTCCCAGGAAGTGGGCCTGGGGAGATTTCCAGATTCGGTCGAGCGTATAAAGAGCTTTTGGACGTTCGAGGATTAGAAAGTCGTGGAAGCGGGCGCTGTCTACACAGGCTGGAAATTGCCAAGAAACCGGTCGATCAGATGAACTGGTGGCTGCAACTCATCGAAGCAAGTACTGTTTTTTCCAATCGAACTTGGATGGACCGCCCAGCTCCTGTTGCCGCCGCCGCACGATCTCGTGCGCATCTCCTCGGTTATGGGCAGGCCCTCGCGAGCGATGCAGCCATGTCCGCGTCGGCGCCTGAAGCCATTCGTTCTTGGTGGCGGTACGTTTGGCAAAACGGCATGATGATGCCCGCTTCGAGCGGTACAACCTACAACGCACTGATCCGGCCGCCAGGGATGGGTGGTAGCAGGTCCGCCGCCGGAGATGACTCAGCCTGGTCAGGCCTAACTGGATCAGCATCCCGCGAATTCGTCGCTCGTGGTTGCTGCCCCGCTCAGTGCTCCCTGAGTTTCTGCGAACCTGTACCAACAGCGAATGCCGCATGGAACGTCGCCGCCCACTCTACGGATCCTGAGTTCTCCCAGCGGTATCAAAGAATTGGAATCGTAGCAAGCGCAGTGGAAATCGCACTTGACGCTTCAGGCAGCATATTGCAGCAGAATGCCGATGACGGGCCGATGAATGGCCGTTCAAGCGTTCGAACGCACAACCAATACACGCCACAGTTCTTCGCGATAAATTCGGCAACCCATTCCGCCGAATCACTATCTAAGCCTCCTTGCTCAAACGCCGCGGCCGCGCAATCCCCAGACTCGCGCAAGCCGTATACGACGAACTGGAGCTACCAACTGGCCATTTCCACGCCAAGTGTCTCGCGATCCGCGCTGACGTGTTTGAAGAATCTGGTTGCACGAAGGAGGATGTGCTTGGTCACTTGCGTGCACGAAAACCGCATGTGCGCGGCTGCTGCGTGTTCGATTCGCTGCTGGAGAGGGAGTGAGTGAACGATGACGGAAGACGAATGGTCGACGTGCCGCGATGCACGGTGGAGTTTGGAGCATCTCGGGAATCAAGCTCGAAGTCGAAAGCTCCGATTGTTCACTTGTGGCTGCGCTCGGCGGGTCTGGAATCGGATTACCAGACCGATTTGCCTCCAAGCCTTGGAAATTGCGGAGCAGTACGCCGATAAGCAAGTCAAGAATGCGAACCGCAAAGAAGTGGAACAAGCAATTAGAGCCTTGTGTGGTGCAGGAGTCACTGCCGACCTGTCAATTGCTTATCACGTATCGCGTGGCACACGATATACACACATCGATGCCATCATAGCTGCTCAGCAGGCAGTCTTCGCCGCCGAATTGCCAAACGGAAGTGAAAGTTCCGAGAGGGCGCATGCCGAACGTTCGGCTCAAGCTGAACTGGTTCGCGAGATCTTCGGCAATCCGTTCCGGCCGGTGACCGCCGACGAGTCGTGGTTAACTTGGAAAGATCACACGGTTCCAAAACTTGCTCAAGCTGCCTACGACGAACGCCAGTTGCCAAGTGGCCACATCGACACCAAGCGTCTCGCGATGCTCGCTGACGCGCTTGAGGAGGCTGGTTGCACTAGCGAAGATGTGCTTGCGCATTTGCGTGGGCCTGGGCCACATGTGAGAGGGTGTTGGGTGGTGGACCTTGTCCTTTCAAAAGACTGCTAAAGCAACGGTTATCACTGTTCAGGATCTCCGCCCATAATCGTACGCTGAAGCCCAAGCCGCCAACTCCTGATACTCGCAGACCGCCCGCTGATCGACGGCCAGGCCAAGCGGGAAGACTATGGCACGTCCCGGCACCGGACGCTTACAAAAAACCGACCACCTCGTCCAAGCGAACGTGAGTCTGAATGATCGACATCGCTCACCTCCGTGCGTTTCAGATGCTAGCACACGAAGGTTGGTTTATGAACTAACCCGCATTTCTCACGACTGGTGATTGCAACGCTGCTGGAGTTGTGACTCGGTTGCGTTGCGGCGGGCGCGGTCCTTCGACCTGAAGGGCGGCGGTCGATCGTAGTTGTGGCTTGGTTGGTTGGCGGTGTCGAGTGCTCTATGGGGTTGCTGGTGCGCGCTGGGGCGGCCAGCGCTGCAATTGGGCACAGACACGCTGGAACAGTTCACGCAGTGGATACGCCTCGGAGAGCGCGATCCAGATCTTCCGCACCGTGACACGCACCACGGCGCCGATCTTCAGCAGCTTGAGGCGAATGGTATCGTACTGGGCCGTCGCCAACTCCGTCTCGGCCAGACCGAATTGACGTAAAGCCCGCAGCAACAAGTAAGCCACGGTCGACAGATAAATGCGCAGTTGGTTGGCCCGCATCGTGCTGCAACTGACGCGATCGGCAAAGAGCATCCGCTGTTTCTCCTTGATGCGATTCTCCATGTCACCGCGGCCACAGTATTCCTGCTCATAGAGCAACTGGGCCGGAAACGACTCCGCCGACAACGACGTGACCACGAAACGCGGATTCGCTCCCTTGGCGAGCTGCTCGGCCTTGGCCACCACGCGACGAGCCCGACTCCAACTCTTGCGTGTGCTGTAGGTGAACTCCTTGAACTGGCGAACCGGCCGCTGCTCGGCGGCGAACTGCACCGAGACGTCGTGCAGTTCCTTGCCAATGATGCGCAGCAGCCGGGCGTTCTTGGCCAGCCCAAACAGGTAGTCGACGCCGTTTTCCTCGCACCAACGCATCAGCGGCTCGCGGCAGAAACCGCTGTCGCCGCGCAGCACGATGGGCACCTCGGGCCACTGCGCCCGCAGTTGCCCAACGATGCGGCGAACTTCCTTGAGCGAGCCCGCCGAGGCATCGATGTCCGCCGGCCGCAGCCGGGCACACAACGGATGATCGCCGCAGAAGATGTACAGCGGCAGATAGCAATAGCTGTCGTAGTAACCATGGAAGAAGCGGCCCAGTTGGTGGCCGTGCAACGGGCTATCGGCCGCGTCCAGGTCGAGCACGACCCGCTCGGGCCGCGCGACCTGCTGCTGCACATACATCTCGACCAGAAAGATCTCGATGCTGGCCATGCGCGCGACAATAGCAAGCCGCCCGCGTCCGAAGTCACCTTGCCGCCATCGAACCGAGCGACCACTTCACGCCCCGCCGAAAAGCAGCCCATCATCGTTACACTGTGTCATAGCGTGCTGGCCTCCTGGGTTGTGTGTAAGCGTCTTGTGCAAAAACACTTATGCCAACTCAGGGGCCATCGCGCAACCCCATTCGGTGAGAAATGCGGGCTAACCGCCCGGATGGGCCAGGAGGACTCTCGATGACTCGACGCAGGAAGCGACACAGTCCGGAACAGATTATCCGCAAGCTCCGCGACGCCGATGCCATGCTGTCGGCGCAGAAGAGCCTGGGTGAGGTGTGCCAGGCTCTGGACGTGTCCAGCAAGAGACGGGCCGCGCGCCCGCGGTCCGCGTCCTGTCGTGGTCACGCTGGGACTGGAGCAGTTGTTCCACCCCGAGGACAAGCTTGGCAAGAATGACGTCACGATAGGGGTCGCACAGGCTTGGCTGAAGACGAGCGCCGGCATCCGTACTCGGCACATTGGCCGACGTGTCCAGCTCGATATCGCCCTCGCATGAGCCCAAAGCACGCCATCTGCGGCGAGGTTCCAACGGTTCGTTCCTGCTCGAGCCACTTCAGGTAGTCGGCCAGGGCCAACTTCCACAAAGGCACGCCCGGTTGCAGCGTCTGCATCGCGCCACGCACGCGCTTCAGCGTGCAGCGCACGTCCCGCACCGTGCCACGCGCCTTCCGGCCCACGTCACGAAGGTAACTCAGATAGCCCTGAGTCCACGCGTCCAAGTGTTCTTTCATGCCACCTCTCCTTGCAACCAATCGTTCAATGGATGCCGACTCACCGCTTCGTGACGCTGCGGATCGGAGCAATGCAGGTAACGCACCGTCGTCGTGATCGTCTCGTGCCCCAGCACGCGCTGCACCTCTGGCAGCCGCACTCCTGCTTCCAGCAAGTCCGAGGCGCACGTGTGCCGGAACTGGTGCAGGCCGGCCAGCTCCACCTTCATTCGCCGGGCAATCCGGTGCATGCCCTGCCCAGATGCCCTTGGAGAAGACCTTGCGGCCCTTCTTCTCTTGCACGATCCAGTGGTCGCCAGCGGCCTTGATTCGTCGTGTCAGGGCGGCATCGCCAGGAGGAACGAGAATCCAGCCTTCGGGGACATTGAGGACGGCACCATCGGCGGTGCGGACGGTGTTGGGCGTCGGGCCGGGGGTGAAGGTCATGGTCCCCTCGTGGCAATCATTTCGGGAAGGGGCACATGTAATCGGGGGCGACGCCGATTACGCGGATTGGGCGCGGGACGTCGGCGGTCGGCGGCGGCGACAAACTTCCTCTTTGAGGGGTGATCGGCGATGCCGGGCAACAGCGTGATCTTATCGTAATGCTGCCCGATTCGCTGCGGCGTGGCGAGATCAAGACGCCCGTTGTCGGGCGGCCTGCCTTCGTTCCGCTCGGCAAAACCAATCGAGCGGCGAAACCCTTGGGTGGACCTGCGGAGCGAAGCAGTCCATCATCTCTGGGTGGAACTGCGAGCGCCACGGGACTGCTGACCGACGACAAAATGTTCATGCTTTCGAGGAAAATCTGGCCAGTCTTGGAAGTAGATTTCGCACTGAAAACTAGAGAGGGTTATCATAGGCGAAGAGTCCAAGGGTCCCCCGTGGCATGAATGGACTGCCCACGGCCCAACTCAAGAGGTTGAGCAATGTTCCGTCACATCCTTGCCCCTTTTCTCGTCCTTTTGATGGCTGTCGTGGGGTCGCGGGCGGCCGAACTCCCCGGGGAATGGGGGCCGCCCATCAAACACTGGGATGCAATCCTGGTCGTCCGTTACAGCCCTGACGGTAAACGCTTGCTGACCGCCTCCAGTGACGGAACGGTGGCGACCTGGGATGCAAACACCGGCCGCAAGCTGCGTGCCCTGCATGGCTTCGGCAGAGGCTCCATCAATGGGCCGTGCTGGAGTGGCGATGACAAGCGCATCTTCACCACGACGGGCAGCAACTACCGCACTGCCGTCTGGGAGGCTAGCTCGGGCAAGCATCTGCGGACCCTCTACGGTTATGAGTACGCTGTGAGCTGTGGCTGTCTCGATAGCGGCGGGGCCAAGGCGCTGCTCGGCACGCAAACCGGCAAACTCCTGCTATGGGATACGAGCTCGGGGGCAATCGAACGCACGTTTTCTGGACACACCAAGCGGGTCAAGGCGGTCGCCTTCAGCAGCGATGACCGCCAGGCACTGTCCGCCGCTGAAGACAAGACTGCGATCCTCTGGGACGTCGCCACGGGCAAGCCGCTGAAGAAACTCATGGGGCACAAAGAGCCCATCGATTGTGTGGCCCTCAGTCGTGATGGCAAGCTGGCCATCACCGGCAGCAGCGACAAGAGCGCCATCGTCTGGGACCTGGAAACCGGCACCGCGCGGCTGACGCTGAGTGACGACATCGACAGCCGGGTTGCCGACGTTGGTTGCAGTGATGATGGTAAGGTGCTCCTGACCTCCGATGGCTTGAAGGCACAGCTCTGGGAGGCCGCGGGCAAGAAGTTGTTGGCGATCAAGCTTCCGTTTGCGACGCGGTCGTGCACGCTGAGCCCGGATGGCAGCCGGCTGGCAGCAGCCAACGAGAAAAACATCCTGATCTGGAACACAAAATCGGGCCAGCCCGTGCCCATGACGTTTGGCACGACCAGTGCGGTCCTCAGCGCCCGCTGGGCGCCGAAGGGCAAGAAGCTGTTCGTCGGCAGCGACGACGGCAGTGCCGTGTTGTGGAACTACGACAGCAAGGGACAGGACCTCATTCTGGACGGCCACGGCGGCCCGGCCCGCACGGGCAGCTGGAGCGGAGATGGTGCCAAGATTCTCACGGGCGACGTGGGCCGGGCTGCCGCTCTCTGGGATGCCAGTACCGGCAAGCGGCTGAAATCGTTCGCGGCCTCGCTCGGGCCGATCAAGTGCGTCAGCCTGAGCAGCAGTGCCGACCAGGCCCTGCTGGCCTGCGACGACAAGAACGCGGACCAGTGGGATTGTCAGCAGGGAACGAAGACGCGTGCGCTCGCGGGCGGCCCACTCCTTTGCAACGTCCAGTGGAGCCCGGACGATCGCCACATCCTCACTGGCGCCTGGGGCGCCAACATGAAGATCTGGGACGGAAAAACCGGGGAACATCAACAAACGCTCAGCGTGCACCTGGCGAATTTCACTTCGGCACGCTGGAGCCCGGATGGCACTCAGATCCTGGCCTGCTATTCTTCGTTTGGTGAGAGCATCGCCTATATCTGGGACGTCAAGAGTGGCAAGAGAGTGCGGACATTCCAGGGGCACAACAACAGCATCACCTGCGTCGCCTGGCATCCTGACGCGAAGCAGGTCGCCACGGCTTCTGACGATCACAACATCTTGATCTGGGAAGCCCACAGCGGCAAGAAACTGCACCTGCTCAAGGGGCATTGGGACAACGTGACCGATCTTGATTGGAGCCCGGATGGCAAGTGGTTGTTGACCGCTTCACTCGACGGTACAGCCCGCATCTGGAACGCGGGCAGCGGGCAAGAAGTCTGCCGCCTGCTACGCTTCAACGCGGGCAAGGATTGGCTGGTTTTTACGCCCACCGGCGCCTACGACGGAACACCAGCGGCGAAAAATGAGCTTCTGTATCAGCGACCAGGCACAACCGAATTCGTGCCCGCCGAGCAATACCTGAAGAAGCCCATGCCCGGATTGCTGAGCCATTTGCTCGATGAATGACCATTTGACGTTGCCTTTCAGCGGAGAAACCAAGATGGCCATTTCGACTCTGCGGATCACAGGGCTTGCAGTGGCGTTCACCTCGATAATCTTGC
>JBFWSD010000302.1:0-7208 GCA_050248575.1 Gemmataceae bacterium | reverse complement strand
GCATGGACGTTTTTGATGCTCTACACGGAAGACCTCGGTGGAACGCGGCAGATTGATACTCTTGCCATCATCAATCCGTTTGTGTGATTCGCTCGACGCGAGGACTCCCCCATGCCCGCGAACCGGCAGGGCTTGTTCGAGCCGCCCAACTGGCTGGATCGGGAAGAGGAGATGCTGGCTCCTTACGCGCTCAAGACGCGCGACAGCCGGGGCCGTCAGTATCCCCAGGAGCCCCACGCCTATCGCACCCACTATCAGCGCGATCGCGACCGCGTCGTTCATTCCACCGCCTTTCGCCGTCTCATGTACAAGACGCAGGTGCTGGTCAACGAGGCCAGCGATCATCATCGCACGCGGCTGACGCACACGCTGGAAGTGGCCCAGATCAGCCGCACCATCGCCCGCGAGCTCGGGCTGAACGAGGACCTCACCGAGGCCATTGCCCTCGCACACGACCTGGGCCATCCCCCTTTCGGCCACGCCGGCGAAGACGCCCTCAACGAGTGCATGACGGGCCACGGCGGCTTCGAACACAATCGCCACGGGCTGCGCATCGTCAGCCAGCTCGAGTATCGCTACGCCGAGTTCCCCGGGCTCAACCTCACCTGGGAAGTGCTCGAGTCGATGGCCTACCACAGCAAGATGCACGACGATCCGGAGATCAAGAAATACCGCACCGGCGGGCAGCCCTTCCTGGAAGCCCAAGTCGTCGACGCCGCCGATAGCCTCGCCTACGACACGCACGACGTCGACGATGCTCTCTCGGTCGGGCTGATCGCCGTCGAGGACCTGGCACATCTCGAGTTCTTTCGCCGCGTCGACGAGCGCGTCCGCGGCCGCCACCCGGCCCTCACGCCGGCCCAGTATCAATGCGCCCTCGTGCGCGGGCTGATCGACTGGCAAGTCAGCGACCTGTTGGAAAACACGCGGCGGCGGCTCGTGGCAGAAAAAATCGGCAGCGTCGCCGACGTGCGCAGCTGCCGCGGGCTGATCGTCGAGCCCGGACCGGAACTGCGCACCTGGAAGGCCGAGCTGGAAAGCTTCCTGCACCGCCACGTCTATCGCCACTATCGCGTGATGCGGATGGCCGCCAAGGGCCGCCGCTTCCTCAAGGCCATGTTCGGCGAATACTGCCGCTCCCCCGAACAGCTGCCCGGCCGCTATGCGGAACGAGCCCGGCAGGGCCACCTCGAACGCACCGTGTGCGATTACCTGGCTGGCATGACCGACCGCTATGCTCAGGACGAGTACCTCCGTTTATTCCAGCCCTACTCCAACGTGTGACGCAGCCGTTTGCTCGCCGTCGTTCTGGCGATTACGATGTGGTCGTGACTTTCCTTCACGCTGCGAGGGCCGCACCATGCAACATCGTCGTGATTTCCTCCGCGATTCTCTGGCCCTGGGGGCCGGTGCCTTGCTTTCCTCGACCGGCGCCGGGCAACTGGTGGCGCCTGCCGCCTCCAACAAAAAAGTAGCTTGCCTGGTGACTACCTATCACCGCTACAGCCACGCCGACAATATCGTCACGCGCTTCATGGAAGGCTACAGCATCATCGGCAAGAGTTTCCCGCCGCCGTGCAAGGTGGCGTCGCTCTACGTCGAGCAGGTGACCGATATCGACATCGGGCAGCCCCTGGCCCGCCGCTGGCGCATCCCGCTGTGCAAATCGATCGACGAGGCCCTCACGCTGGGCAAGGGCAAGCTTGCCGTCGACGGCGTGGTCATCGTCGCCGAGCACGGCGACTACCCCGTCAACGACAAGGGGCAGAAACTCTACCCGCGCCGCCGCTTCTTCGAGGAAACCGTCAAGGTCTTCCGCGCCAGCGGCCGCTCGGTGCCCGTCTTCAACGACAAGCACCTGGCCTGGAACTGGAAAGACGCCAAGTGGATGTACGATCAGAGCAAGGAACTCGGCTTCCCGATGATGGCGGGCTCCTCCGTGCCCGTCACGCATCGCAAGCCCGACGTGCAGTTGCAGTCGGGCGTTGAGCTCGAAGGCGCCCTGGCCCTGGGCTATGGCCACTTCGAGGTCTACGGCTTCCACACGCTCGAAGCCTTGCAAGTGATGACCGAACGCCGCCAGGGAGGCGAAACCGGCGTGAAGGCCGTGCAGGCCCTCGAGGGCAAAGAGGCCTGGCAAGCCGCCAAGGAAGGCAAGTGGGACCGCAAGCTGCTCGAAGCGGCGCTGGCCCGCGTGCCGAAGCGGGGCAAGCAGAGCCTGGAGGAAGACGACGCCGACGCCCTCGTTTATCTCATCGAGTACCGCGATGGATTGAAGGCGGCGGCCTATCTGTCGCCCCGCCATGCCCACGAGTTCGGTTTCGCCGGGCAGGTCAAAGGGGAAAAGGAGCCCGTCTCGTGCTGGTACGAGCTGCCCAAGCCGCAGCGCGACCACTTCAGCTTCCTCACCGGCGCCGCGGCGCAGATGATGGTGACGGGCAAGGCCACTTACCCCGTGGAACGCACCTTGCTCACCACCGGCATGCTCGACTTCCTGGTCAACAGCAAATATCAGGGCCACAAACGCCTGGAAACCCCCGAACTGGCGGTGGCATACAAGGTGTGACCCGATCGTTGCCCGTGGCATCACGATCGGGGCTGGTTCACTGCGAATAGTGGCTCCTCCTCTCTCAAATGTGGCCACCGTTCCTGCTGGATTGCCGAACTGCTCGCCTGACTACCGCGACGTCATCGTTGCCGCCACGCACAGAGCATTCCTGGCGCATCTTGTTTCCTGGCTGGCCGAGAATCTCGCGCGAAGGCGAACCTCGAAGACGCAACATCGAACAGCCAACATCGAACCGGGGCGCGCAAGCTTGCCGGCCCGGCGCGCTCTCCTGCTGGAACAGCGAGGTGGAGTTCCCTCGCACCTTGTCGCAGAGAGGAGGCAATGATGAAGGGATTGATCTCGAGTAGCGTGCTGGGGCTGGCGGCGCTGGCCTTTGTGTTTGGCCCGGCCGCAACAGCGGCGCGTGCCGATGGTCCGCGGCACGGGCAGCGCGGCTATCAACGCGGTCATCACCAGCAGCGCGGTTATCAGCGCGGCTACCGGCAGCCCTACCAGAGAGGCTACCGCAACTATTACCGCTACCCGGGCCGCTCGTACCACGGCCAGCCCTTTTACCGGAGCCCATCCTGGAACCGGTACTACCAGCCGTACTATCGGAACCAGCGGGGCTGCTACTTCCGTTTCGGGTTCTGAGACAGGGAGGCAGGGTGCGTCCAGCGCGCGGGCGCACCCTGGCACCTGCCCGGTGCGGCCTCGTTTGCGCAATGAAGGCCTATTTCCGATCGCTCTTAGCCATTGCAGCATTTTGATTTGCGTCAGAAGGCCGGCTCCAAAAGGCAAAAAGTGCGCAAACAAACGCCTCAAGTCACCGTGGCCAAACGAGTTTTGCATCTGGTGTTGACTCCGTGCGACATTGGTTGACAGATCATTCGACACCTCCCGTCGATTTCCCATAATGCTGCGCCGGGCCGGGGAAAAGTACGTGTCAGGTTTGTCTGTCCGTGAACGGACTGCTTGCACACTTCGCTTGCACAACGAAGCCTGTTATGCAAGTCGCCTCAGGTCGTTGCCGCTTGACGATTTAAGGCGAAAATCGCCGAATTCCAACTGTGCAAGCACCCAGGCCGTGGCCCGCGTGCTCATGCCGTAACTGCTGACTTCCATATGACTTTTGTTGCCGACACGGATTCGGCAACGCCCCGCAACGGCGCACTCACTCCACCACATGGACCGTTCACACGTGCGGAAAAAGGGGACCACTTAAAGGGCGCGCAGCGGGCCAGTTTCCCATAATGTTGCGCCGGGCCGGGGAAAAGTACGTGTCAGGTGTGTCGGTCCGATTCGTGGAAACGAAAAAGAGCTGCGTCCTGCGTCCCCTTTAGGCCTTGCGGGCACGCAGGACGGCCCACATTTCCTTGTGCCAGGGGGCATCGACGTCGGCGAAGCCTGCGTCGCGCAGATAGTCGAGCTGGCGCTCGATGGTTTCGTGGCAATCGTCGCCGCTCTGGCGGGGCTGGCCGAAGCGGGCCACGTTGCGTTCTTCCCAGGCGCGTAGCCCGTGGGCCATCGGTTCGGGGACCAGCCCGGCCTCGATGATGCGGTGCATGTGTTCGGCCCAGGCGCGGCAGCGGGCCAGGTAGTCGGCAGCGTCGTCGCTACGCACTTCGTCGGCATTGAGGAACAGCCCGCCGGGGGCCAGCGTCGCGTGGCAGCGGCGATACAGCTCGCGCTTCTCGTCCGGATCGAGATGATGAATGGCGGACATGCTGGCGATGACGGCGGGCGTTTCGGCGAGCGCCTCGTGCCAGCTGTCTTGCAGGCGGCAACGGCCGCAGAGCCCGCGGCCCGTGAACTTGTCGAGCCGCGCCTTGGCGATATCGAGAAAGGGCTGCGATTGATCGAGCACGAGCACCCGGGCTGCGCGGTAACGTTCGAGGACCAGCTCGGCGAGCCGGCCCGAACCGCCCCCCAGGTCGACGAACAGAAAGCTGGCCTCGCTGTTGAAGGGGAGCTGATCGAGGATGAGCGCCTGCAGCTCGAGGTAAAAGGGATGGATATGCTCGGCGGCCTGGTCGTAGGCCTGGGCCTGCTCGGCTTGATTCCAGCGATAGTCGGGCTGGCGACTCACGTTGCCTCCTGCGCATTCGCGTGCCCGGCCAGGGCCTGTAGCGCATTGCCGGTGAGGCGAAACTGGGTCCAGTCATCGAGCGGCCCGGCGCCGAGGGCACGATAGAACTGGATGGCGGGTTCGTTCCAGTCGAGCACCGACCATTCGAGCCGGCCGCAGTCCAGGTCGCAGGCAATGCGGGCCACCGCGGCCAGGAGGGCCTTGCCGTGCCCCTGACCGCGCGCTTCGGGCAAGACGAACAGGTCTTCGAGCCAGAGGCCCGGTTTGGCCAGGAACGTGGAATAGGTGGTGAAGAAGAGGGCGAAACCGACGATGCGGCCCGCCTCCTCGGCGAGCAAGACCCGGGCGTGCGGCGTCGGGCCGAAAAGATGGGCGCGCAGCCTGTCTTCGTCGAGCGAGACGGCGTGCTCGAGCTTCTCGTACTGGGCCAGCCCGCGGATCAGGCGGGCGATGCTGCCCGTGTCGGCTGCGGTCGCCTGGCGAATCAAGGCTCTGTCCGTTGTGCGAGTCTCTTACAGGATGAACTTGCTCAGGTCTTCGGTCTTCAGGATATCGCCGAGTCGTTTCTGGACATAGGCGCGATCGATGACCACGTGCTTCTCTTTCAGGTCGGGGCCCTCGAAGCTGATCTCCTCGGCCACCCGTTCCAGGATTGTTTGCAGGCGGCGGGCGCCGATGTTCTGCGTGGTGCTGTTCACCTCGTAGGCGATGTCGGCGATGGTCTGGACGCCGTCGTCGGTGAAGTCGAGCTTCACCCCCTCGGTGCCGAGCAGCTCGACGTATTGCTTGGTGAGCGAGTGCCTGGGCTCGGTGAGGATGCGCAGGAAGTCTTCGCGCTTGAGGTCGGTGAGCTCGACGCGGATGGGGAAGCGGCCCTGCAGCTCGGGCATCAGGTCCGAGGGCTTCGATTGATGGAAGGCCCCTGCGGCGATGAACAGGATGTGGTCCGAGCGAACCGGGCCGTGCCGCGTGTTGACCGTGGTCCCCTCGACCACGGGCAGCAAGTCGCGCTGCACCCCCTGGCGGGACACGTCGGGCCCGTGCGACGACGCTGGCCCGCAGATCTTGTCGAGCTCGTCGAGGAAGATCATGCCCTGGTTCTCGGTCAGCTCGATGGCCTTCTCGATGACCACCTGGCGATCGATGAGCGCCTCGGTTTCTTGTTCGAGGAGCACGCGCCGCGCCTCGCGCACGGGCAGCTGCCGTTGTTGATTCTGCTTGGGCAGCATGCGGTCGAACATGTTTTGCAGGTCGTACTCCATCTGCTCCATGCCCATGCTGGACAGGATGCTGACGGCGGCCGTCTTCTGCTCGATGGTCAGCTCGACCTTGCGATCTTCGAGCTCGCCCGCTTCGAGACGGGCACGCAGCTTCGCGCGGGTGCGCTCGTGCCGTTCCGCCTCCTCGGGGCTGTCGCTGTCCCAGGAAACGCCGCTGGGCAAGAGCAGATCGAGCAGGCGATCATTCACGCGTTCCTTGGCCTGCGCTTCCACCTTGTCGCGCTGTTCCTGGCGGACCAGCCCGATGGCGATCTCGGTGAGGTCGCGGATCATGCTCTCCACGTCGCGGCCGTGGTAGCCCACCTCGGTGTACTTGGTGGCTTCTACCTTGAGGAAGGGAGCGCCGATGAGCTGGGCCAGCCGGCGGGCAATCTCCGTCTTGCCCACCCCGGTGGGGCCGATCATGATGATGTTCTTGGGGGTGACGTCTTTGCGCAGCTCGGGATCGAGCTGCTGGCGCCGCCAGCGATTGCGGATGGCGATGGCAACCGCCCGCTTGGCGGCGTCCTGCCCCACAATGTAGCGATCCAGCTCTTGTACGATTTGCCGCGGACTCAGATCTGCCACTGCGCCACGCCTCCGCCTGCTGCGTTCCTGTCCTTGATGGGACCGGTGCCCGTAGGAATCTCTCTCGTCATCTTATCAAGGGCGCTGGCGAAGAGACAGAACGCGCGGCCCGGGCCGCGCGTTCCGGTCAGCGTGTCGAAGGCGACGAGCGTCTACTCGTCCGCTTTCTTCGTCTCGGGGGATTTCGTGCCGGTGCCCTTCTTGTCGCCCTCGATCTCCTTCAGACGCTTCTTCTGGTCGGCGTTCAGGACCTGGACCATGTCGTCGTATTCGGCCTTCTTGAGCGTGGCGATCTGCTTCTCGAGGTCGGCGATCTGCTTGTAGTACTTTTCCTGGACCCCGTAGATGGCGTCTTTCTGCTTGTCGATCAGGCCCAGCTTGGCCCAGCCGGGCGGGATCCGCCCCTTGAACTTCTTCTCTTGACCGGACAGTCCGCCCGCCAGAACCAGGGCAATGGCGACGATTCCCAGCAGGATACGGGTGCGAAACATGAGAGGGCTCCTCAAACGAAAAGTGACGTGTAGAAAGCGTGATTGTGGGACTGCCACCCAGGTTCGGTCAAGAAAAAAAGCGACCTGCGCGGTGGCACGTCAAGAACATCGCCGTGGGCCCGCTGTCTTGCTGCCGGCGGGCACTCTCCGTAACTTCATCTCAGAACGAACCACAGGATACAGCCAGCAGAAAGCGAGGCCAAGCATGGCCGAGATCCGTGCCTTCCGTGCCT
>JBFWSD010000301.1:0-7220 GCA_050248575.1 Gemmataceae bacterium | reverse complement strand
TTTGCCCAGGCTGCGCAGCACCAGGTAGGCGGGCGCCAGCAGCAAGAGCCCCTGATCGCCTGCCTCGAACAGCAGGCGCCAGTTCAGCTCGGCCCCATGAATGACGAAGAACACCACGCACAGCAAACCTGTGAAGTGGTCCAGTTCCGCGCTGATCTCTTTTTCCTGGTCGGAAAGGTTGGCCACGGTGATGCCCATGGCCAGAAAGGTGAGCAGGTACGGAACGTGCAGGGCCTCGGCCGCGCCCAGCAGCAACGTGGCCACGGCGACCAGCAGCACGAACCAGCGCGGCTTCGCGAGGAGGCCGCAGCCGTAGCTCACCACCAGCCCGGCGACCAGCCCCAGCCCGATCGAACCGATGAGGTCGCGCACCAGGTGCCATAACTCGATGTGGAAGGGCTGCGCCAGTGCGCCTCCCATGAAGTGAATGCCCAGCAGCAGTACCTCGAAGACTACGACCGACATCAGGTTGTTGATCACCACCAGGAAGGTGGCCAGCTCGGTGACGGGCCCCTCCGAGTGGTTCTCCTTGAAGACCAGGATGGTGGTGGCCGGCGCCGTGGCGAGGGCAATCGCGCCCAGCAGCAGGGCAAGTTGCCAGGGCTGGCCCAGCAGCAACAGACCCCCCGTCACCAGTGTCAGGGTCAGTCCCAGTTCGCCGCCCGAAAGTTGCAGGCCGCGGCGCATCAGCCGGCGCAGGACCACCAGCGTGAAGTGGCAGCCCACGTTGAACAGCACGAGCGCCATGGCCAGCTTCCCCACCGGATCGAGGTAGACGAGATCGCGGGCCGTGATGGCATTGAGCGTCTGCGGGCCGAGCAGCAGGCCGACAAACAGGTAAGCGGTGACTCTGGGCAGCCGGATCATCTGGGCAAGTTGTCCGCCCAGCAAGGCCGAGGCTAGTAACAGCCCTAACGCCAGCATCATGTTCCAGTCGGCATGCGGCATCGACAAAGTTCCGTTGAGTGAGAAAGCGGACGCCCTAATGTAGCCCACGGCAGGCGAATCGGAGAAGATCGATTGCGGCGCACCCAGGGCAATACATTCGACTCGACGGAGTGTTCGCGCACGATTATCCTTGCGGGTCGATGGATGGGCAGGATCGGTGCGGTGTGATGTTGAACTTCAAGGATGTCCTTCAGCCCGGGAGGACGATGTGGCACGAGCAGCCTTGGAACCGCCAGAGGGCAATCGCCTGGTGAGCCGGCTGGGCTATGTCCCGATCCGCAGGATTGGCAAGGGCGGCTTTGGCGAGGTATGGGAGGCAAAAGGCCCCGACGGCATCCCGCTGGCGCTGAAGTACGTGGCCCTCGAAGGGGGCAAGGACAATTCGGAATATCGCGCTCTCCAGAATCTCGAGGGCATGCCCCGGCACCCGAACGTGCTGGAGGTGTTTGCCCACTACCTCGACGCAGACTGGCTGGTGCTGGCTCTCGAGCTCGCGGACATGTCGCTCCAGGATCGACTCGCACAGTGCCTGGAACAGGGGCTGCCAGGTATCCCACGCGACGAACTCTTGCAGCACTTCGAAGAGGCGGCGTGCGGCCTCGACTTCTTGCACGAAAACAAGCGGGTTCACCGGGATGTCAAGCCCGCGAACCTGCTCCTGAAAGACGGGCACGTCAAGGTGTCGGACCTGGGCATGGTCAAGCTGCTGCGCCAGAGCCTGGTTTCCAACAGCGGCTATCTGTCCTGGGCCTATGGGGCCCCGGAACAGTTCGACGGCAACGTGCGCGCCCAGTCGGACGTGTACTCGCTGGCCGTGACCTATTGCGCCTTGTACCTGGGCCGACTGCCCACGGGCCGTGACCTCGGTGGCCTCGATCTGTCGGCCTTTGCCGATGCGGAGCGACGAGCTGTGGAGCGCGCCGTCCGTGTGAACCCCAAGGAGCGGTGGCCGACTTGTCGCGATTTCGTTAGGGCACTGAAAGCCTGCCCGGTTACGAGCCGCGTCAGCGTGCCTCGGCCCACGCAGCCGACGCCGCGGGCCAGCACGCCAACCACGCCCGCCGGGTGTGCCACGGTGTCCACGGAAATGGACCCCAGGCGCGTCAACGATCCGGGTGTAGAGAAACGACCTCGGCACGAAGCGCGGGCGCAGCCCTCACATCGACTTGCCTTGCTGCTCGGCGTGCTCTGTGTCCTGTTCGGGACCCTGTCGATCGTCGGCCTGCTGAGCAAGTCATCCGATCGTGCCGACCCAGTTCCTGTCAGGTCCCTGAAAAACCAGGGCCAAGGGGCAAGCTTTCGCTATGTTGGCGAGCGGTTGACGGTGACGGGCGTGCTTGGCGAACTCACCCGTGCTGACGAGCCAGCACAAGAGTACGCGGACGGATCGATCCAGCTGAGATTCGCCACCGGTGGCGTCCGTTCCGGGGTCGTGGTGGCAGGAATCGAGAAAGATCAAGTTCAGGCCGAATTCTTGCCCGCGGACGGGGCAGCGCTTCCCTGTCTGCCCGCTGCGGACGAGCGCGGTTTGAGGTTCTTGCCCCAAGCAAGCGGCCCTGGCGTGCTTGCTTTGAGAGTAAAGCCCAGATAGCCCGCGCCGCCGGGCAGTCTCAATTCTCCCCGGGCACGCGCACAGTCTGCCGCGAGTAGAACTCGATCGTGGAGACGACGGCGTTGCTCGCCTGAACCTTGTCGATGCGCACCTCGATCTTGCCGCTGGCCGTGTCGCGGGCCGTCAGCGGCACGTCGACGACTTTCTCGGCCGTATCAAAATCGGCGTACTCGCCCATGAAGCGCCCTTGCACGAAGAGTTGCTGGCGGCGCTGGTTGTGGTCGCCGTCGAAGAAATGCAGCCGCAAGAGGCCCGGCGTGCGCGGCGGCACCGTGACTTCGAAGGTCAACGATACCGGGTGAAACCAGCAGTAGGATTTGGCGGGCGGCGCCACCTGCCACTGATCCCAGAGCGTGCCTTGCACGAGCGTGCAGTCAAAGTGGGGCGACTGCTTCACAACCTGACCTGCCGTACGGCCGCACTCGATGGCCAGTTCTTTCGTGGTGATTTCCTTCTCGACCAGTACAGGCGCGGCAGGTGGCCCGGCCTGGCGCGAATCCGTGCGCAGCAGGAAAGGCAGCAGCGCGAGCAAAAGCACGAGCAGCCCGCCTGCGAGCGCGGGCCAGCGCCAGCGTTGCCAGTGTTGCACCGGGGGCGACGTTCGCGCGGTTGCCGTTGATGCGGGCGGCGCCAACGTCAAGGTCGATCCATCCATCTCCAGAGTCGCGTCGAAACTGCGTACCGGCGGCAACTCCTGCGGCTTGCCCCCCAGCGCGACGTACAGGTCGGCCGGCGTCTGGTAGCGCTCGTCGGGATCCTTGGCCAGCAAGCGTTGGACGACGGCGGCAATCTCCTGCGGCACCTCGGGCCGATGATGCCGGACCGAGACTGGAACTTCGGTGCGATGGCGTTCGATCTTCTGCACGAACGTCCCGCCCACGAAGGGGGGCCGCCCTGCGAGCAGGAAGTACAGCGTGCAACCCAGGCTGTAGAGGTCGGCCCGCACATCCGCGGCGTGCGCGTCGACGGCCTGCTCGGGCGACATGTAGTCCGCAGTGCCCATGATCGAGCCCTTGTGCGTGAGCATGCCGCTCTGATGCGAATGGCTCAGGTGGTGCAGCCGGGCCATGCCCAGGTCGAGCAGCTTGACCAGGCCCCAAGGATAAGCTTGGGACTGGCGGCTGCCGCTCACGATCAGGTTCGACGGCTTCACGTCACGATGCACAATGCCGCTGGCCGTGGCATGCTGCAGGGCGGCGCAGGCCTGCCGCACGTAGTCGCAGGCTTGCAGCACGGGCAGCCGGCCCTCTCTCTTGACCAGCTGCAAGAGGTTCATGCCCTCGAGGTATTCCATGGCGATGAACAGTGTGGCCCCTACCGGGCCGGCGTCGTAGGCGTGGACGAAGTTGGGATGATCCAGCCGGCCCACGGCCCGGAATTCACGATAGATTCGTTCGATGACCTCCGGGCCAAGCTCGCGGACCAGCTCCTTGCGGATGACTTTCAAGGCGACGATACGATCGAGCTGACGATGGCGGGCGCGAAAGACCACGCTGGTGGCCCCTTCGCCGATCCGCTCGAGCAACAGGTACGGGCCGACCGCCAGCGCGTGGGGCCGCCCGCGCGCCACCTGCTCGAGCTGGTACGGTGTCAGCCACCTTTCCCGGGCCAGGAAGCGAACCAGCGCTTCGCGCTCGGCGAACTGCTTGTGAAAATCGGGGCCGAGTTTTTTCAGGTCAAGCAGGCCCAGCTCGGCCAGGCTATCGAGGCAGGCGGCCACATCGCGGGCGGCGTTATTCTCCGGAGTGGCCCGGGCTGTCGCTTCGACGGCAAGCTCCTGGTCCAGCCTGGGCAAGAGGCGAGTCAGCGCGCCCGCCTGGGCCGGGAAGCGGCGCAGATAGTCTGCGTGCTCGAGTTTCGCCCCGGCAAGGCGGCGCGCACTATACTCTTCGCCAATCAAATCGGCGGGTAGTTGTGGCACACCTCCCAGGTCGGCGAAGCGGGCCGCATAGTCTTCGAGACGGGGCTGCTCCGCTCGCTGACAGCGATGATGCAGATCGATCTTGATCAGCTCGATCAACAGCCGGCGCCGCTCTGGCCCGGCAGGCGTGCCACGGACCACCGGCTTCCAGAACTCCTCGAGCGCGGGCGTGCCGGCGCCGTTCCAGGCTTCTTCGAAAGCATCGAGCACCTCGTCGAACGATTTGCCGGGAGGTACCTGTGCCATGGCCAGCCCTCGCGGACTCAAGACGGGCCTGGAGCGCCCTGTTCGAGCTGTTGCTTGATGTTGTCGAGAACGCGGCGCACCGTGGGGCGGGAGCGGCCGGTCCTTTCGGCGATCTCGTTGCACTGATGGCCCTGCAGCCGGAGCTCGAAGATCTGCCGGTGCACCGGATCGAGCCCGGTCATCAGTTGCTCGAGCAGTTCCGCCAGGGCAGCCGACTCATCGGGCGAAGGTTCGCGGGCCAGCATCTCGGGAGAAAGGGGCAGCGAACCGTCTTCGGGCCCGGCTTGTGGGCTTTCGACGTTGACCGATCGTTTGGCGGAGGTATGGCGTTTCCACTGGTGCTGGACCTTGTTGACCGTGATGGTGACGAGCAACCGCCACAGGTCGCCGCTCTGTTCCAGGACGTAGCGGCCCGCGCGGGCGCCGGCGAAGAAGCTGCAATAGACCGACTGGACGACGTCTTCCGGCCCGACGCGGGCGGCCAGGCGGGCCGAAAGGCGGCTGTGGGCCAGGGCAATCAGCCGTTCGGCGTAGCGTTCGAAGAGTTCCTTCGCCGCGGCCTCATCGCCTTGTTGCCAGCGCGACAGGAGATAGACCGAGGAATCGTTCATCCGCCCCCCGCCGGAAAGGTCGAAAAATGTCCTCCCTGGATGGTAAATCATCTCGGCACTGCCCGCTAGCGGTAACAGGCGTACAGGCAGTCAGAAAAAATTGGGAAAAATCTCCGCGGAGCTTTCCATTTCCCAACCGGATGGGGTTCATCAATCTGTCAGCGTGTTTTCATTCATCGGGAGGCAAAGCCAATGCCCCGCCAACTTCGGTCCGCATTCACGCTCATCGAGTTGCTCGTGGTGATCGCCATCATCGGCATCTTGATCGGTCTCTTGCTCCCGGCCGTCCAGAAGGTGCGCGAGGCCGCCAACCGCACCCGTTGCCAGAACAACCTGAAGCAGCTGGCTCTGGCCGTTCACGGTTACCACGACGCTCAGGGCAGCCTGCCCGTCAACGGCAGCCAGTTCAACCTGGTCAATCAGGGTTCTGGCACGATGAACACGAGCTGGAGCTTCATGGCCCGCATGCTCCCGTTCCTCGAACAGGAAAACCTGTACCGGAGCGGCAACGTCGGCACGTCGTCACTGGTGGGCAACGTCGTCACGCAAACGAACGTGCCTATCCTGTTCTGCCCGAGCGATACGGCCCTGCGATCGTCGCCGAACCCGAATAGCGCCAACAACGGCACCACCGGCGCTCCCATGTCCACGGGCAACTACAAGGGCGTCAGCGGTTCCAACTGGTGCTGGGGCAGCTATCCCAACGTCGGCACCAACGGCAGCTGCGATTGCTTCTACCAGAACGGTACCGGCAAGGGGGACGGCATGTTCTTCCGCACCGATATCATCTTCCGGCAGACCTTCAATCAAGTCACCGACGGGCTGAGCAACACGTTCATGATCGGCGAAGACATTCCGCTGCTGAATTGCTGGTGTGCGTGGCCCTATGCCAACACGGCCACGGGCACCTGTGCCATTCCGCCCAATCTCAATCTGGACAAGCAATATGGCACCTGCGACGCTGCGGCCGTCGCCAGCAACTCCGCCTGGGTCAACACTTTTTCGTTTCGCAGCCGTCATCCCGGCGGGCTCCAGTTCGCCTACGCCGATGGTTCGGTCCATTTCGTCTCAGCCACCGTCGACCTGGCCACCTACCGGGGCATGTCCACCATTGCCGGCAACGAGGTTGTCAGCCTCGATTGATCTGGACCATCTTCAAATCTGATCGGCTCCCGCTGGATTTCCGCGGAGTTCTGCTCTTGACTGGTGGGGCGCAGACGCTATGGTGCGGCCTCGCACATGGGTGAAGATAGGGGCAGACTGTTGCCACGCCGCGACGGGGGAAGGAGGAGAGGATGCGCGCACAGGTGAGGATGCTGCTGGCGGCCGCGCTGTTCTTGTCGGTCGGGGCCCTGCCCGTTGCGGCGCAAAACACCTTGCAGGGGGGCTTTCAGCCCGTGCAGGTGAAGTTTCAGCCGATCGACATGAGCAGGTTGTCCGCGCCGATTCCGCCTTTCCCAGGAGCGCAGCAGACGGGCGGCCTGGGCGCACTGGCCCTCTTCGGCCGCAATACGCCTGGCTTCGCCCAGACGGTCAACAACGGGTTTCCGCAGACGGCCCCCACGCCGGTGCCCGCGAAGGGCGGCCTGTTCGGGCTGCGCGAAACATTGAAGAACGTGGTCCCCGGCTTCTTCCGCCGCTCGCAGAATTCACCGAGCGCGGCCGCCATTGCCCCGCAAACGCAGGGCCCCATCAATCTGGGCGTATTCCAGCCTCAGAAGCCGTTCGTGCCCAATGCGAACTGAAGACTTAACTCCTTGACCTGATCGCAGAACGACCATTCCACACAGGCACGGGCGCTGTCGCGACTTAGCTCCAGGGCCTGGTCGCGCTCGATTTCCACAATTTCCAGAGCGCCAGCAGCATCAATGAAGTAGAGTGC
>JBFWSD010000300.1:0-7236 GCA_050248575.1 Gemmataceae bacterium | reverse complement strand
GGTGAGGAAGGCAGACATGGCGCGGGCATGATCCCCCGGGCCGTCGCCATTTGCCCTCGCCTTGTCACAGGTCAACCCCGTCAGGACGAGCAGATGTTCCCGGACAGCAGCCAGCGCTTCGAGCGTGGCGGGCAGCTTGAAACTCTTGCCCTCCTCGGTCGGCTTCCACGCCGGCACGTGCACACCGTTTGGCACGTAGAAAAACGCCATGCGTTTTGGCGCCTTCTTGGCCTCGGCGGCGAAGGAATAAAAGGGAGCCATGGCTTCGAGCCAGGGCAACGCAACGGCAGTTCCAAGACCCCTGAGCAGGGTACGGCGGGAAATCTGCAAGTTTTTCATGTCACTCTCCCCAGGTAGGATGCTCTAGTCTAACTCAATCCCAACAGAAATGCCAGACGGTAGAGTGCAATAAGCTGAGAGCGGAAGTGCCGATCTGGTTCCGGGAACCGCGCCAACATGTCAGCCTGGCGTCTCTTCGGCGCGTTTGCATGGATCGTGTTGGTCAGGGATCCACTGATCGCCGGGATGCCACTTCGAGACCTGTAGCTGCAACAGGCACGCTTCCGCGACGTGATGACGAGATGATGTTCGAGGGTGGCTGCTTTGATGTTGTTCGTTGCCAGCAGACCACTCTTGGCATGCTCCCAGCGTGATTCGCAATGTCCTGGGATGAACTTGACGCAGACATCTCGTCTTGTCCAGATTATCCAGCCTCTCGTCTGTTGCCGTGGTTGGGTGTAGAACAGAATGAGTGGAGGCTGCCCTTGACGGGGGCCGATCTTTGATCTAGAGTCCTTTGTGTCGTAAAGTTATTTGAGGAGGTGGACTCATGGATGCTCGACAGGCCGCCGAAAACCTCGAACTGATCCGCACCTTGATGGAACGCACGGTGCAGTATCAGCTGCTCACCGCCCGCGCCGGACTGGCCGCGGGCTGTCTGGCCGCCCTCGGCGCGCTCGCCTTCTTCTGGCTCAATCCGGCCGATCCCGGCCAGTTTGGCGCCGTCTGGGGTATGGTCTTCGCCGGCTCCTTCGCGGTCACTTGCATCAGCACCGTGAATCGGGGCCGCGAGACGGGCGAGCAGATCTGGTCGCGGCAGGCCCGCGCCGTGCTGTACGCCTTGGCCCCTTCGCTGTGCGCGGCCTTCGCGTTGACCGTATTCTTCTTCGCTCGTGGCGAGCATCTGTGGCTGCCCGGCGTGTGGCTCCTGTGCTACGGGCAAGGGGCCCTGGCGACCGCGGCCTATGCGCCGACGCAGATCACCTGGCTGGGAGTGGGCTCGCTGGCAATGGGGATCGCGGCCCTCGTGCTGGGCCCGGCGTGGGCCGTGTTGATGATGGGGCTGTCGTTTGGCCTGGGGCATATCACGCTGGGAACGGCCCTCCTGCTGGCCGAACGGCGCCAGCAAGGGCTGAAGATTCATCGCTCGGTTGCCTGAACGTCGCGAGATAACCCGATTGTGAAAAAGGGACAGTCCCCTTCGATTTTTGAAGAACAAGCGACTGTATGGTTCAAGGGGAACAGTCTCCTTTTTCACAACTTCACCCGATGAGAGCGCTACCGTGAACGACATGAAGCGACTCTTCGACGGACTCGATCCACTGCTGCACGAGCGCGGCCGGCTGGCCATCGTCTCGGTGCTGGCTGCCGTGGACAGCCTCACCTTTACCGAGGTGCGCGATCAACTCGAGATGACGGACGGCAACCTCTCGGTGCACTTGCAAAAACTGGAAGACAAGGGCTACGTGACCATCGACAAGCACTTTGTAGGCCGGCGGCCCCAGACGACCTGCCGCCTCAGCCCGACCGGGCGGAAGGCGTTCGGCCGCTACCTCGATAATCTCGAGTCGATCGTGCAGCAAGGGCGGGGGAAGGCTCGTGCATAGACCGAGGTCCGTAGGTGGTGGCCCGTGGTAAAGAGAACAACGTGGCATCAGCTCTGGCAGTTCTACTGGCAAATGCTGGCCGCCGTCTTCGCCTTCGCGGGCGTATTTGGATTGGGTTCACTGTCAAGTTTCGCAATGGTCAGGTGGATTTCGGGACCGATCGCCCGCACGGATAACGTAATCGCAGGCGCTGCCGAAGCTGGAATCGCCATGGTGTATTTCTACATGGGTGTTGGAGTCTCGGCTTGCCTGGGTGCATTTGCCAGCGCCGTCGCAGCTTGTCTGGTCGATCGCTGGCTGAACAAGCAATCGTTGGTACAAGTGAAGTGATCAGCGTCCATCGTTCGCGGTTATCACAACGGACCACGGGCTACGGACTCGGACGATCTGGAATACGGAAAACGGACAAGGAGAGCGCTGATGGAAGTCCGTCTGGCAGAACATCTCGGTATGTGCTTTGGCGTCCGAGACGCCATCGACCTTGCCGTTCACCTTACGCGGCAAGGGCCGCTCACCATCCTGGGCGACCTGGTCCACAATCCCGATGTCGTCGAGCAGATGGAATCGGCCGGGGCCGTGCGGGCCCGTGCTCAAGAAGACATCGACACCCGGGCTGTCCTGCTCACGGCCCATGGGACTGCGCAGAAGGTCAAGCAGCAACTGCGGCAGTCCGGGCTGCAAGTACACGACGCTACTTGCCCGCTGGTGAAGCGGGCCCACCAGGCTCTCGATCGCCTGGTCGAGGAGGGCCGCTTCCCCGTGGTCATCGGCCGCCGCGGCCACGTCGAGGTCAACGGTCTGGTCGGTGATCACGATCAGTACGCCATCATTCTCGACGAGAGAGACTTCGATCAGCTCGCGGGACCGGTCGGGCAGGGGAGGGCACTTGGCATCGTGGCCCAGACGACGCAGCCGATCGCTTACGTGCAAGAGCTGGTCGACGCCATTCGCCGGCGTTTTCCCACCGCCGATGTGCGTTTCATCGACACCGTGTGCCAGCCTACCAAGGATCGGCAAGACGCCATGGACAGGCTGATCGGCGAGACCGAGGCAATCGTGGTGGTGGGCGGCCCGGACAGCAACAACACGCGCAAGCTGACCGAACTGGCCCGCGAACGGAGCCGGCCCGCTTATCAGGTGGCGCACGCCGACGAATTGCGTGCCGAGTGGTTCGAAGGGATTCGCGTGGTCGGCCTGACCGCGGGCACCTCCACACCCGATGCCGTGGTGCAAGAAGTCCAGCGCCGCCTGGAAGCGATGGGCGAGGCGGCCCGGGTGTCGCTGGCCCTGACGCCGTGACGCGCTTCGACATGGAGGTCGACATGCCCTTCAGCGTCGACGGTTTCTTCGTTAACGCAATCTACTGGTACCTGGTAGTGATGGTACTGTACGTGGCCCCCGGTCTGGTGATCTGGGCATCGCTGTGGGCTGCGCGTTGCCTGCTGCGGCAAGAACGGGCAAGGAGGCTGTGATGTTGCTTGCCGGTTCGGAATTCCTCAACGGGATCGAGCACTTGTCGCTGAGTCCGATCCTGTTTCAGCTGCTCCTCCTGGGCGTCGTACTCTGGTCGTGCCAAGCCGTATGTCGATGGTTGATCGCCCGGGTTCGGCAATGGCTCGTCACCAAACACGGAGGCTGAGTTGTTTGCCGACGCTGCGGGTGGTGATTTCTTCCCTTGGTTGGAGGTCGCCTTCGGGCTACCGCTGGTGCTTGCGTTAGGGTCGCTCGGGCTGCTCTGGTTGCTCCAATCGCTCCAGAGTCGTTGGAATGGCCGCTGGTACACACACCGGCCGAAGCGAATCGGCACAACCTTGCCTTGGCGAAATCCGCCCACTCCGTATCCTTAGCGGTGTCGAACTGGCAACATCACAGGTGCGGGCCGCGATCCCCATGACCACTCAAGCCGTGACCGGTGTCACCCCTCCGCAGCTGGGCGAGGCCCTCATCCGGGAAAAGTTTCCCTCGATCCAGGCCATTCCAGCCGTGGCCTCTCTGGGGCGGATGCTGATCCTGTCCTACGTGGGCGCGCCCCTGGGCTGGGCGTTGATGTTGCCCTTCTACTTCAAGAAGGTGCTGCCCGTGATTGGCCAGCGCTATCGGCTAACCAACCGGCGTGTGATGATCTGTCGCGGCATGACGGCGGTGCCCACGCAGGAGATCTCGCTGGGCGAGATCGACGACGTCCGCGTCGTGACCGACGACAACAGCAAGTTCTTCCGGGCCGCCAACCTCGAACTCGTTTCCAATGGGAAGGTAGCCCTCACGCTGGCCGGAGTGGGCGATCCCGAACCCTTCCGCCATGCGATCATCAATGCCTGCCGCGCCTGGGCGCCGGGCCGGATGAAGGCCCCCTTCGTCGCCGCCAAATAATCTGTTCAGTCGTTCGATACCCGACGCGTACGTTAGCCCGCCGCGCGGTGAACTCATTTCTCATTGTCTCTTCACGCCGGCTGAGTTACAGTCACAGGGTACGCCCTCCTGCCCGATATCCTACCCCGGAGCACCCCGCGATGAGGTTTCCACCATTCCTCGTCCTGCTCGTTCTTGCCGCGTCGCCGATGGCTGTCCAGGCCCAGGACAGGGAGCGCGATTTTGCCGCCAAGGTGGCCCCCGTGTTGAAGCAGTATTGCCTGGGCTGCCATTCGAGCGAGAAGCCGCGCGGCAACATGGTCCTTGATGTCTACAAGGACGCGGCCGCCGCCGAGAAGAATCCGCAGGTCTGGGCCAAGGTCATGCATCAGCTGCGTTCGGGCGAGATGCCTCCCAAGGGGAAGCCGCGGCCCGGCATCGACGCGATCGAAGGGTTGTCGCACTGGGTCGATTCCCACGTCTTCAAGGTCGATTGCCAGCAGGCCCGGGAGCCGGGCAAGGTCACCATCCGCCGTCTCAATCGCGCCGAGTACAACAATACCATCCGCGACCTGGTCGGCGTCAACTTCCGGCCCGCCGATGACTTCCCGGCCGACGATGTGGGCTACGGCTTCGACAACATCGGCGACGTGCTGTCGCTGCCCCCGTTGCTCATGGAGAAATACCTGGCGGCGGCCGAGAAGATCGCCGAGCAAGCCATCCTGGCCCCCGAGCAGTTTCCCGGCACGAAGACGACCCTGCGGGGCAGCAGTCTGCATGGCGGACAGCGCAACGGCGAGAACCGTGCCCTTTATTCCCGGGGGGAAGTGACCGCGGAGCACGATTTCGCCGAGACGGCGACCTATGCCCTGCGCGTGCGCGCCTGGGCCCAGCAAGCGGGCAACGAGCCCGCCAAGCTCCTCCTCAAACTCGACGGCAAGGACTTGCAAGCCGTCGAGGTGAAAGCCGTCGAAGGAGACGCGAAGGCCTACGAGATCCGCGTCAAGGTCGAGAAGGGCAAGCACAAGCTCGCCGCCGACTTCATCAACGACTTCTACGACAAGGCAAGCAAGGCCGACCGCAACGTCTACATCAACGCCTTCGAGGTGCAAGGGCCGCTCGGGCAGGTCCCCGACAAGCTGCCCGCGAGCCAGCGCCAGATTCTGTTCTGCACGCCGGGCAAGGACGGCACCAAGGAAGAATGTGCCCGCAAGATCCTCGAACGCTTCGTGTCGCGCGCCTATCGCCGCCCGGTGCGCGGCCGCGACATCGACCGGCTGCTCGAACTCGTCAAGCTGGCCGAGTCGAACGGCGACAGCTTCGAACGCGGCATCCAGCTTGCCGTGCAAGCCACGCTCGTCTCCCCCTACTTTCTCTTCAAGGTAGAGACGGGCAACTCCCGCGAGCAGGGCAACATCCGCAACCTCACCGAACACGAGCTGGCCACGCGCCTCTCCTACTTCCTGTGGAGCACGATGCCCGACGAGGAGCTCTTCGAGCAAGCCCGCGCCGGCACGCTCCGCAAGAACCTCGAGACTCAGGTGCGACGCATGCTCAAGGATCCGAAGTCGCGGGCCCTGGTGGACAACTTCGCCAGCCAGTGGCTGCAAACGCGCAATCTCGAGAAGGCGCAGCCCGACACGGCGCGGTTTCCTGCTTTCAACGAGGCCCTGCGCAACGCCATGCTGAAAGAGACCGAGCTGTTCTTCACGGCCGTCATCCGCGAGGACCGCTCGATCCTTGACTTCATCGATGCCGACTACACTTATCTGAACGAGCCCCTCGCGAAGCTGTACGGCGTGCAAGGAGTGAAGGGGAACGACTTCCGCAAGGTCAGCCTGGCGGGCACCGCGCGGAGCGGAATCCTCACGCAGGCCAGCATCCTCACCGCCACTTCGAACCCGACGCGAACCTCGCCCGTGAAGCGGGGCAAATGGATCCTGGAGAACATTCTCGGGACGCCGCCGCCGCCTCCGCCGCCGGAAGTGGAAGAACTCAATGAGAGCCAGGAGGCCGAGCTCAAAGGCTCACTGCGGCAACGCATGGAGCTCCATCGCTCGAAACCGATCTGTGCTTCCTGTCATGAACGCATGGATCCGCTCGGCTTCGGTTTCGAGAATTTCGACGCCATCGGCGCCTGGCGGGCCAAGGACGGCAAGTTCGCCGTCGATGCCTCGGGCGTGTTGCCCGACGGCAGCAAATTCTCGGGCCCGAAGGAATTGAAGGCGGTCCTGAAGAAGCGCAAGGACGAGTTTGCCCGCTGCCTGGCCGAGAAGATGCTGACCTACGCGCTGGGCCGCGGCGTGGAATACTTCGACAAGTGCGTGCTGGACGACGTGGCCCGGGCGCTGCCGAAAAACGAGTACCGTTTCTCGACCCTGGTGCTGGAGATCGTCAAGAGTGACGCGTTTCAGAAGCGGCGCGTGAAGGTGGAGTGACTTGCTAACTTGCACGCGCGCCGCTACTTCTTCACCTTCTCCTTCCCGAAGGCTTCGCGGAAGCCAGCTACTTGCTCGCGCAACATCGCTTTGAGTTTTGCGGGCTGCAAATGGTCGCGGTGCTGAAAGATGAGCCGCACCACGGTGCCGTCGCGGCGGTCGTGCAGATCGGGCTTCACGCCGAAGGGCTCGAGCTGGCTCAGGTTGAACTGGCTCTTCTTGCCCAGGAAGCGGCAATCGAGGCCGAAGCTCTCCTTGGTCCGCCAGTGCGCCCAGGACCGGCTCACGCCAGGCACCTTGAGGGCGATGTGGCCTTGCCCGCTCCAGTCGATCTCCAGCCCGGGCACCACTTCGCGCACCAGCTCCACCATATCCTTCAAGATGGACTTGTCCCACCGGACCGACTTGCCCACGGGGAAGCCTTTCTCGCTCAGGTGCCAGCGCTCGCCGTTCAGCTTCCAGGGCATGACATCGGCTGGCTTGGTCTGTACCCGCTTCAAATTGTCCTGGAAGGAGGCCGCCGCTTTCTTCAGGAAGTCGTTGAAGGCGGGCGTTTCGATCTC
>JBFWSD010000299.1:0-7246 GCA_050248575.1 Gemmataceae bacterium | reverse complement strand
CCGGCGAGGATCAACTGACCCGCTTCCGCCGGGAGGCGGAGGCCGTCGCCAGCTTGCAACACCCACACATCGTCCAGATTCACGAGATCGGCAGCGATGACGGCAAACCCTACTTCTCACTCGAGTTCGTCGACGGCGGCTCACTCGAAAAACTGACTGCCGGCACTCCCATGTCCGCGCGCAAGGCCGCCGAGCTGGTGCGCCAGCTCGCCGAAGCAATCCAGGCTGCCCACGAGCACGGCATCGTCCATCGCGACCTCAAGCCCGCCAACGTCCTGCTCACCCGCGACGGCGTCCCCAAGATCACCGACTTCGGTCTCGCCAAACAGCTCGATGACCAAAATGGCCAGACCGCAAGCGAAAGCATCCTGGGCACACCCAGTTACATGGCGCCCGAACAAGCGCTGGGCAAGCCGCATGAAGTCGGTCCGCCCGCCGATATCTACGCCCTGGGTGCCATACTCTACGACCTGCTCTCGGGTCGCCCGCCGTTCAAGGGGGAGTCCGTGTGGGACACGCTCGACCAGGTGCGCAAGCAGGAGCCAGTGCCCCTGAGCCGACTGCGAGAGCGCATTCCGCGCGACCTCGAGAACATTTGCCTCAAATGCCTGCACAAGGAGCCGCGCAAGCGCTACGCCAACGCCCAGGAGCTGGCCGACGACCTGGTTCGTTACCTTGCGGGCGAGCCTGTGCGCGCCAGGCCAGTAGGCCACGCCGAGCGCCTCTGGCGCTGGTGCCGACGCAACCGGCTGGTAGCCACGTTGCTGGCGACCATTGCCCTGTTTCTGGTGGCGGGCAGCGCGGTTTCGACCTACTTCGCCCTCGAGGCGAGCCGCCGCGCCGTGGAAGCCGAGGCCCATGCCCAACGTGCCGACGATAATCTGCAAGTCGCCCAGGCCAATCAGACCCGCGCCGAGGCCAATGCCCGCCGCGCCGAACGCGAGACCGACCGGGCCCGGCGATTCCTCTACGCCGCGCACATGCTCGACGCCTATCGCGACTGGGAGCAGAACAAGATTCGCAGCTTGCTGGAGCGACTGGAATCGTATCAGCCGCAACAACCTGGAGATCGCGACCTGCGCGGCTTCGAGTGGTACTACCTCTGGCAACTGTGTCATTCGGCGCTGCACACGCTCGAGCCCGACAAGAGCCCGCGCGGTGTGGCCTTCAGCCCCGACGGCAAGCACCTTGCCAGTGCCGGCAGCGACGCCTGCGTTCGAATCTGGGACGTGGAGTCGGGCCGGGCACTGCAAGCGTTCGAGGGGCACACGGGCGAACTCCATGCTGTGGCCTATTCGCGGGACGGCAAGCGCCTGGCCAGTGCAGGCAGCGATCAGACCATCAAGATCTGGGACGTTGCCGACGGCCGCCTCGTGCGCACTCTCGAAGGGCACACCGGTACTGTGAATAGTCTGGTCTTCGATCCCGACGGCAGGCGTCTTTTCAGCGCCGCCGCGGATTCCTGTATCTGGGATATCGCCAGCGGCAAGACCCTCTTCCGCTTGCCCCATGAGCAGCCGGTGCATGCCGTGGACTGTAGCCCCGATGGGAAGGTGGTGGCCACGGGCGGCGACGGCATGGTCATCCGGTTGTTCTCGGCGGCCACCGGCGAGCTGATGCAGATGCGCCATCTGCCCGGCGCGATTCACGGCCTGGACTTTGGCCCCGATGGCAAGCTTCTCGCCTGTGCCTCCAGCAACGGGCTCGTCACCCTGTGGGACGCTGGCTCCCTAGAGCCGATCGCGTCGCTGGCCGGTCATGAGGGGATCGTGACCAGCGTGTGCTTCAGCCCGGACGGTACGCGACTGGCGAGCAGCAGTTCAACCAGCTTCAAGCCGGGAACCGTGCGGATCTGGGACGTTGCCTTGCACAAACTGCTCTTCACGCTGAAGGGGCACAGCAACGCCGTTCGCGACGTCCGATTCCACCCGGATGGCGCACTGCTGGCAAGCAGCTCCAATGACGGCACGATCAAGCTCTGGGATGCAACCAGGTGCCAGGAGGCTGTCATCATCCCGGCGGACGATAACAACACGATCTGGAGCGTCGCGTGCAGCCCCGATGGCAAGCTTCTCGTCAGTGGCGGCGGTCTCTGGACCCAGCCCGGCGAACTGATGGTCCGGGATGGCACGGGGCGGCTACTCCACCGACTCCACGGGCATGACAACTATGTGCGCAGCCTTGCCTTCAGCGGCGATGGCCGGCTCATGGCCAGCGGGGGAATGGACCGGCGCATCCTGGTGTGGCCGACGGACTCCCTGTCGGACCCGATGCCCGAGCCAAAAGTATTCGAGGGGCACACCGATGCAGTGTTTGGCGTGGCTCTGACCGGTGACGGACGGCGCCTGGTCAGCGCCGGCTACGACGGCACGGTGAAGATCTGGGACACGGACAGCGGTGAAGAACTGCACAGTCTGGAACATGACGGCCCGGTCTACTGCGTCGCGCTCAGTTCGGACGGCCGCCGCCTGGTCAGCGGCGGCAAAGAAGCTGCCATCCGCGTCTGGGAGGTGTCATCGGGCCAGGAGCTCACCGCACTCGAAAACGACGCCGCGGGCACCGTCGCCCTCACTTTCAGTCCCGACGGCAAACGGATCGCGGGCGGCAGTGTGGACAACCGGATTCGAGTCTGGGACGCGGGCACCGGCGACCTGTTGCACACCTGCAAGGGGCACACGGGCGACGTCAGCGGGCTGGCCTTCAGCCCGGATGGGCGCCGCATCGCCAGCTCGTCCCGCGATCACACCGTAAAGTTGTGGGATGCGGGCACCGGTCAACTCACCATGACGCTGACCGGCCACACGCGGGACGTGCGCTGCGTGATCTTCGCCGGACCTGAGCGGCTGATCAGCGCCGGCGACGACACGACGATCCGCATCTGGAAGTGATGGGCTGTGGAAAAACTGTCAACTCTATGTGAACGCCCCGTTAGGCGGTGATTGCCAGTTCCTCGCCCTGCTATCCACTCGCCTACATCTCCAGCGGGAACATCGGTCGGCGCCGCCGCTGGTAGGGTAGCTGGACGAAGTCGTGCGTGTGAATCGCCTGCGCGTTGACGTTGTGGATGGAGCCGGCGAGCTGCTCGAAGCCCGAGCGGAAGTGCACTGCGGACTTGAGAGCGATGTAGCGCATCTTTCGGCAATCGATCCCCATGCCACGGGCGAAGGCCTGGTCGAGAGGCTGCATGCGGCCGCTTACCACCACCACGTTGACGCCCCGGTGCCGCAGCCAGGCCGACGGTCCCAGGTCGCCCGTGAGGCCTGCGTACATCGGGCCGTCGTAGGTGAACTGGCCGTCGGACAGCGCGATGATGTCCACTTCCAGCGTGACGGGGGTTCCCTGCCGCTCGTGGGACTTAGCTCCCAGGCTGGCCTGGAATCGCTGGCCGATGCCCTTCACGTGTGCTTGTTGGGCGATGTCGGCATCGACCAGATAGAGCAAGAGGGCGTCTTGCAGGTCGCGTTCGACGAACGTTCGCAGGATCTCGGTCGAGTCGCCCGGCGCCCCGCCTCCCGTGTTGTCGGCCATGTCGGCAAGGAGAATGGGATAGCGGCCAGCCTGTTCGCCTGCGGCCAGTGCCTCGGAAACCGAGAGGGGCCTGACGTGATAGTCGGCGCGGCGTTCCCAGAGCCAGTTGCCCAGTTCGTCCGCCGTCTCCTGAGCCAGTTGCTGGTCCCCATCCGCCACCACGATCATCGAGGCCCCCATGTGAGGGACATCGGCCCAGGGGAAGCCGGTGGCCAGGGTGACGCTGAGGATGCCCGGGCGACGCTCGATCTCGTGAACCAGGCGAAAGGCCTCGTCGATGGGGGGATGGGCGGTCACCTGGCGCGCCGCACTCCAGAACAGGGGCAGCGCCCGCATGGCGGACACCGGGCGGATTTCTTGGCGAACGATGCGGACGATCAGGTCGGCCGCCTCTCTGCCTCGCTCCGCCATGTCGACGTGCGGATAGGTGTCGAAGCCGATGACCGCGCTTGCCGCGTCAAGGCGGCGCTGCGTATGGTTGCCGTGCAGGTCGAAGGTCGCGACGATCGGGCAGTCCTTGCCCACGACCTGGCGCACCGCCCCGATGAAATCACCATCGCCGTCGTCGATCTCCTCGATCACCATCGCTCCGTGCAGGTCGAGAAGCACGCCCTCCACCGGGCCACGGTCACGTGCCTTGTGCAAGCGTTCGATGAACTCGGCCTTGAGCGCCTCGTAGTCTGCCCGCGCTACCAGGCCGCCGGGATAGGCGAAGGTCCACAAGAGCGGAACGAGTTTGCAACCATGATGCGCGGCCCCCTCGATGAAGCCGCCCGTGCAGTTATTGCTGTGGCGGAAGCGTTCGAAAATCTCCTCGCCCCGGAAGAGGCCGAGGCCCGTCTCGAAGTCGCGGAGCGTCGTCTTGGTGGGAGCAAAGGTGCTTGTCTCGTGCGAGATGCCGCCGGTGACGATGCGCATGGGCTATCCTTTCGATCATCGGCAGGACACTTCACGCAAACAGCGACAGGAGTGGCGTGCCTCCCTCGACGAGCGAAACGGGCCGGCCCTGCGGATCGTTCACACGCAGGTCGGGATCGATGCCCAGGGCATGGTACAGGGTCGCCGCCAGGTCCTCCGGAGTGACCGGCTGCTCGATCGGGTAGGCAGCGTCCTTGTCGGATTTGCCGTGAGTGATGCCTCCCTGGATGCCGGCGCCCGCAAGTACGGCGGGGAACAGTGTGCTCCAGTGATTGCGGCCCCATTGCGGGTTGGCCTGCGGCGTGCGGCCCATCTCGCCCAGGGCGACCACCAGCGTATCCTCGAGCATGCCGCGCTCCTCGAGATCATCGAGCAGGGCGGCCAGGGCCTGATCGAAGGTCGGCAGCAAGTGGCTCTTCACGTCCTGGCTGTTCTGATGCGAATCCCAGGAATAGCCGTCAACGCAGTCGTAGTGGACGGTGACAAAACGCACGCCGGCCTCCACGAGTCGGCGGGCCATAAGGGTGGACTGACCAAAGAGATGTCGGCCGTAGCGATCGCGCAATCGTGGCGGCTCCGTGCGAATGTTGAGGGCGCGGCGCGTCTTCTCCGAAGTAGCCAGGGCCAGTGCCCGCTGCTGAAATCGATCGAAGTCGCGCACGCGGCGGTGTTGTTCGAGAGCATGCGCCTGCCCCTCGAACTGCTCAAGGAGCGACAGGCGACGTTCCAGCCGGCCCGCCCGCAAGTCCGCGGAGAGGTCGAGCCCTTCAACCTGGAAGTTCAGCTCGTCGTCACTGCAAGGACGCCAGTAGGGATTGTCCTTCGCGTCTTTCTTGTTGACCGCGGTGGTGAGTGGATTATAGGCCTGGCCCAGCCAGCCGGCGTATTCTCCGGGGCGGTGCAAGCGCACGGTGAACTCCTGCAAGCGTCCCAGCGAGTTGGGCACGACGGCGTAGCTGGGCAGCGGCTGCCTCTTGCCGCCGCGCTCCTGGGCGAGGTACTCGACGACCGAGCCGATCGACGGCCAGTCGCGCGGTGTGGCGTTGAAGCCGGCGCCGATGGCCACATGCCAGCGATGGCCGGTCTGGATGTAATGCCCGGCCCCCGAATGGTCGTTGTAGGAATGGGTCATGGTGCGCACGACGCAGAAGCGGTGGGAACGTGCCGCAAGCCTGGGGAGATGCTCGCACACGAGCAGCCCAGGCGTGCGCGCGGCGATCGGCTTGAACGGGCCGCGGATGTTTGCCGGGGCGTCCGGCTTCATATCGAAAGTTTCGAGCTGGCTGGGTCCACCGTAGAGGTGGAGGAAGATGACCGAACGGGCCCGACCGGAATGGGCGGACTGGCTCTCGGCGGCCAGCACCCTGGGCAGACTCAGTCCGAGCAGCCCGGCCCCGGCCGCCTGCAAGATTTCCCGGCGCGAGGGCCGCTCGCACGCCGCCCGTGCACGTCCCTTGATCGACAGCATGCATTCCTCCTTCGTCGCGACACGGCAGCAGAAAAACCCCCGGGGGATCTCTCAAGCATAGTAGGCACCCGTGCGCCGGGCTTCTTCAGGTTCACCCCCACACGGACCGAAAACGTATCACCCACCGTCCGCAAATCCCACGTAAGTAGCGCATCGGCGCGAAATCGCGCGGCGTTGCGTCAAGGGCATCGCGGCCATGACCGCTCACGGTTGGCGCGGCGTGAGCGGCACCGGCACGAATTCCTTGATCAACTTGCCATCGGCGAGGTTGAAGAGACGGACTTTGCCGTCGAGTCCGGCGAGGGCAATGGCCTTGCCATCGCGCTGAAAAGAAAGCGCGAAGATGGTGGTGTCGACCTTGAGAGTGGCCACGGTATTGTTGCCGTCCGTGCCATAGACGAGGGCCGTGCCCCCCACTCCGCCCGCAGCAATGAGCTTGCCATCGGACGAGAAGGCCAGCCCCTCAATGCGACCGTCCAGCTTGGTGAACTGGCGGAGCAGGGAGCCGCCGGCCCCGCCGCCAGCTTGCACCTGGAAGAGCTTCGGGATGCCGTCCTCGCCACCAGCCAGGCACTGGTCGGCGCCGGGCCGCCGCAGCAAGCAACGATAACTGGTAGTGGGTTGCGTCGGGTCGAGCGTGGTCAGGTTGCCGATGAAGGCGCCGCTGGCCGCTTCGCTCACCTTCACCGTCTTGTCGCGACTGGCGGAAACAAGGTACTTGCCGTCTTGGGTGAGCGCGGTGCCAAAGACCCAGTCTTGATGATGATCCAGGCGGCGCACGAGCTTGCCCGAGCGTGCCTCGACCAGGCGGGCCGAGTTGTCGGCACAGCCAAACGTAACCAGCTTGCCGTCGGTGGAGAAGCTGGCCCCGTAGACCGTGTCGTGGCTGGGCATGAACGAGCGAATCAGCTTCTGTTTTTTCCAGTCCCAGAGCTGGATCTCGCCAAACCGGGCTGCCGAACCTCCCGCCACCAGCAAGTACTCGCCGTCGGGCGAGAAGATGATCGACTCGATCCGTTCCGACAGCCCGACCAGACGGCCGATGAGCGCACTGCCGTCGGGCTTGTGCAAGAGCACCTCGCGATAGCCGGCGACGGCCAGCGCCGTCCCATCGGGGCTATGCGCCATGGCCGTGACCTGCACGGGCTCGGTATAGGTAGGCGGTCCCTGCACTACCAGGGTCTTCTTGAACTGGTCGGGAGTATTATCCTTCGCGCCTTGCTTGATCCAGCTCTCGAAGAGGGCAATCTGTGGGGCAGGCAAGGGCGGCTCCCCTTCCGGCATCTGAGCCAGGTTATCGAGTCCCTTCAGGTATTTGACCACCAAGCTCTG
>JBFWSD010000298.1:0-7232 GCA_050248575.1 Gemmataceae bacterium | reverse complement strand
TCTCCGGTCATTGCCCTCACCGGGGGACGCAATCCCGAGCACCGGCACCGCGGCGTCTATCAGGAGTTTGATGACCTGGCCGTGTTCGCGCCCTTCTGCAAGTTCAATGCGGTGGTGGATCGGCCCGCGCGCTTGCCCGACCTGCTGCGGCAAGCGTTCCGCGCCGCGACCACGGGCTGCCCGCGGCCCGTTCATCTCGAGATCGCCGGACACTTCGCCCAGGCCATCGAGGGGGAAGCAGAGCTCGACGGCGTTTTCGAAGCGGCCTTTGCCCAGTATCCGGCGCAGCGGCCCGTGGCGGATCCGGGGTTGATGGCGCGGGCGGCCCGTCTGCTCCTGGATGCCGAGCGGCCCATCCTGGTGGCGGGGGGCGGCGTCACTGCTTCGTCGGCCCAGCAGGAAGTTGTCGCGCTGGCGGAGAAGCTGCAGATTCCGCTGGCCACTTCCCTCAACGCCAAGGGAACGATCGACGAAGACGCGCCGCTCTCGGTGGGGGTGGTCGGCAGCTACTCGCGCGATTGTGCCAACCAGGCGGTTGCCGAGGCCGACCTGGTCTTCTTCATCGGCAGCCAGACGGGCAGCCAGGTCACGAATAGCTGGAAGGTGCCGCGGCCCGGCACGCGCGTGATCCAGCTCGACATCGAAGGGGCCGAGCTCGGCCGCAACTATCCCAACGCGGTCTCGTTGCAGGGCGATGCCAAGGCCACGCTGGCGAAACTGCTCGCCGTGCTGACACCCGGCCCGCCGCGCACCGCCTGGCTGGAACGGGTGAAGAAGCTGATCGCCGACTGGAAGGGCAAGGTCGAGCCGCACCGCACGTCGAGCGCGGTGCCGATGCGGCCCGAACGGCTCTGCAAGGAACTGCAACAGTGTCTGCCCGCGAACGCGATCCTCGTCTCGGACACGGGGCACGCCGGCATCTGGTCGGGCACGCACATCGAGTTGAAGGCCGGGCAGCGTTACCTGCGGGCGGCGGGCTCGCTCGGCTGGGGCGTGCCGGCCGCCATCGGCGCGAAGTGTGCTTGCCCGGATCGGCCCGTCGTCTGCTTCACGGGCGACGGCGGCTTTTACTATCACTTCGCCGAGCTGGAAACGGCCAAGCGCTACAACATCCCGGTGGTGATCGTGATCAACGACAACCACGCCCTCAGTCAGGAAGCGGACATCTTTCACGCGGCCTACGGGGGCAAGCAGACCAAGAGCTTCGAGATGTGGCACTTCGAGGACGTGGACCTGGCGGCGGTGGCCCGCGCGCTGGGCTGCTTCGGTGAGCGGATCGAGCGGCCCGAGGAGATAGCCGCCGCAATGCAACGGGCACTGGCGTCGGGTCAGCCCGCCGTTCTCGACGTGGTCACCGATGTGAACGTGCTGGCCCCGCCTCCCTGGAGTGGAGGTTAGTTTACAAGCGCCGTTCGATGTTGGGCGTTCGATGTTGAATGTTCGATGTTCGAATTTGCATCGAACACTCAACATCGAACGTCGAAGTGAAGTACTGAACGCTCAATGTCGAAATGAGGGCTCCACATGACCATCGACACGGTTGCGGTCCTCGGGCTGGGCACGATGGGGCACGGCATCGCGCAGTGCTTTGCGCTGGCCGGGCTGCAGGTCCGGTGCTTCGACGAGTATGAACCGATGCGGGCGTCGCTGCGCGAGCGCGTGCGCGGCAACCTGGTGCAGATGGCCCGGGCCGGAGTGTTGCACGAGGAGGTCATCGAGCCGGCCCTCGCGAAGTTGATCCTCTGTACCTCCAAGGCGGAGACGGTTGGCGCGGCCCAGTTTGTCACCGAGGCGGTGGCCGAGGACCTGGCCATCAAGCAAGAACTGTTTGCCCAGCTCGAAGAACACGCCGATCCGGCCTGTATCCTGGCCAGCAATAGCTCGAGCTTTCCGATGACGCAGACGGCGGCACGCATGCGCCGGCCCGAGCGGGCCGTGGTCACGCACTGGTTCAACCCGCCGCATATTGCCCCGGTGGTCGAGGTGGTGCCGGGCGAGAAAACCGCCCTTGGCTGCATGGATGACACGTGCGCGCTGCTGGCGCGGATCGGCAAGCAGCCCGTGCGGCTAACGCGCGAGATCCCCGGCTTCCTGGTCAACCGGGTGCAGATCGCGATGTTTCGCGAGGTCTGGGACCTGCTCGAGCGCGGCATCGCCAGCGCGGCCGAGATCGACCGGGCCATCCGGGGCAGCATGGGTTTCCGGCTGGCTGCCCTCGGGCCGCTGGCGATTCAAGACTTCGCCGGCCTCGACATCACCGGCAAGGTCTACGAGGTGCTGATTCAAGACCTGCGTTCCGATCGCGAGCTGCCCGAGGTGATCCGCAACCTCCTCGAGACGGGCCGCCTCGGCACCAAGACGGGCAAGGGCTTCTTCGACTACACCCCCGAAGAGCTCGAACGCCAGCGCGACGAGCGCGATCGCCTCTACCTGGCCATCGTCAAGCTGCTCGAATCGCGCAGCGCAGACTAGGGCGACTGTCTTCTATTCTGCCAGAACATTATGCCGATGAGCGACTTGCCGTCGACGATGGTGCCGTCGAGGGCCCACCGGACGGCGTCCGACCAGGGCACGATGCGCGGCTCGATCTGTTCTCCTTCGACCAGCTGCTGGCGGCCCGGCGTAAGGTCGCGGGCCAGGTAGAGATACATCCGCTCGTTCATGATGCCGGGGGAGGGATAGAACTCGAGGAGTTTCTCCCAGCGGGCCGCCTGGTAGCCCGTTTCCTCCGCGAGTTCGCGGACGGCGGCTGCCGCGGGGGGCTCGCCGGGTTCGAGCGTGCCCGCGGGCAGCTCCCAGAGCGTCTCCTTCACGCTGTAGCGATAGTTCCGCAGCAGGCAGACATGCTCCTCGTCGATCAGGGGCAGGATCACCACCGCGCCCGGGTGCAGGATGAGCTCCCGGTCGAGCGTTTCGCCGGTGGGGAGCGTGGTGGTATCGATGGCGAGCTTGATTTTCTTGCCCTCGTGAAGGACTCGTTGCATGGAGCTATTCCCTTCGGGCTGAGACCGACTGGCGGTCAACGATTGCTTCGTCTGGCAAGGGATGATAAGATTTTGGCACGGGACTTTCAACGTGCCCCAGGCTACCGGGGTTCCAACCTATGCGTGATCCGTTTTCGTGGTCCTTTCCGATCGGTCGGTTCTTCGGGATCCTGGTCAAGGTTCATTTGCTATTTCCGCTGGTGGCCCTCGGTCTCATCCTGCGCTCGACGACCTTGCCCGAGGCGGGCCAGGGGATGTGGCTGCAATGCACCATCCTGATGGGACTTCTGTTCAGTTCGATCCTGCTGCACGAATTCGGGCACTGCTACGCGGCCCGCTCCGTGGATGGCGATGCCAACGAAGTCTTGCTGTGGCCCCTGGGCGGGCTGGCAGCCGTCGACGTCCCGCAGACACCCCGGGCCAACTTCATCACCGCCGCCGGCGGGCCGATGGTCAACGTCTTTCTCTGCGTCACCAGTGCCCTCTTCCTGCTCTTTGCCTTCGACAAGCATTACTGGGCGCCGATCAACCCGTTCGTGCTGCCCATGTTCGTGAATCTCCCCGCGCAGACGGATCTTTATGCCTGGGGCGGCACGCTCGAACGCGTCTCCAATATCTCCGCGGTCACGCTGGCCCGGCTGTTCTGGCTCAACTGGGTGCTGTTGCTCTTGAACTTGCTGCCCGGTTATCCGCTCGACGGCGGCCGCATGCTGCAGGCCGCGGTCTGGGCGCGCACCAGCTATCGCCAGGGCACCGAGACCGCCGTCTACGCCGGCTTCGCCGTCATGCTCCTCATCGGCGTCTACTCCATCGTCATGTGGGAGCCGCTGGCCATCTTCCTGGCCTGGTTCATCTATCAGAACTGCCGCAACCAGTGGATCATGCTCGAGACGGGCGGCGAAGAATCGGTGTTCGGCTACGACTTCACGCAGGGCTACACCAGCCTCGAGCGCGAACAGCAGGCGCCGCCCCGCCGCAAGCGGCAGAGCTTCTGGCAACGCTGGCTGCAACGCCGCGCCCAGAAACGCCTCCAGCGCGAACAGGAACAGCGCGAGGCCGAGGAACGCCGACTCGATGAGCTCCTCGACAAGGTCAAGCGCCTGGGCCGCGATTCCCTCACCGCCGAGGAGAATCGCTTCCTCGAACGGGTCAGTGCCCGCTATCGCAATCGGGACTGACCGCACTCGCACCCAAGAATCCCGAGGAAAACAGTCCCCTTTCTCTGAACGGTTGCTATCCTTCAGGTCATGGCTGACGCGACCGCCAAGAAGCTGCTTGAACTGCTAGGGCCGGATCACCCCGTGGACCTCCGCCAGGCGACCGCCCGCGTGCTGGCCGAGCTCGGCCTGCGCGAGCCGGCTGCCGTCAAGGCGCTGATCGGCGGGCTGGCCGACGAGAACGAGGCCGTCCGCATCGAGGTAATGGGGGCCGTCGGCAAGCTGCGCATCGATGCTGCCCTGCCCCAGCTGATCAAGTCTGCCGAGGGCGGCGGCGCCGAAGGGGAAGCCGCCGCGCGGGCTGCCGCCTCCCTGGGCGCCAAGGCCACCAAGGCGCTGCGCGAACTCATGGACCACGTGCCGCCCGGCCTGAAGCGGCGGATTGCCTCTGCCCTCGCCTCCGGCGAGCATGCCAGCGCGGAGACGGCCGCCGTCGACGCCCTGCTCGACCACGATCCGGGCGTGGTCGACGCCTCGGTGCGTTCCTTGATCGGCCGCGTGCCCGGGCTGAGCGCCAGTCATCGCCGCAGCCTGCTCGAACATTCGCTCGAGCTCTTGAAGAACGCGCGCAAGCACAAGCTGGCGCCGCATTCGGAAGCGGCCCTCGTCAGGTTGCTGGCCGCCCTCAAGGATCCGCGCGGCGAGGACATCTTCTGGGAACGCATCGAAGGGCCGCAACCCACCGATCTGCGCATCGCCGCCCTGCAGGCGCTGGGCACGCTGGCCACGCCCACACGCGCCGACCGCATCAAGCGGCTGCTCGCCTGCGCGAACGACAACGACTTTCGCGTGGCCGCGCCCGCGCTGCTCATCCTCAAGGAAGCGAAGGTGGCGCCGAAGTCGGCCAGCGACTGGCTGCCCCTCTTGCGGGCCGTCGATCCCGGCGTGCGCCGGTTTGCCATCGAGAAGATCGGCGCGATCGATAGCGCCGAGGTGGCGGCTGCCCTCGCGCAGCAGATTTCCTTCCGCGACAAGGGAGTGCGCGAGCTGGCCCTCACCCATCTCGGGCAGTCGAAACACGGGCCGCAAACGCTGGTCTCGGCCCTCCTGGAGGCAGACTCGGTCGACAAGGCCTGGGACCTGGCCCGTGCCCAGGCCGACCACGTGGCCGCCTATCCGAAACCGCTCCGCGAAAAACTCTTCAAGCAGGCGTTCGACTACATCGACAAGGAAGATCGCCGGGCCGACGCGCTGCTCTTTGCCCTGCGGCAAGCCGATGCGCGCGGCGTGCGCGACAAGATCGAGGAGCGCGCCCTCGCCCTCCGCAAGAAGAAGCAATACGACAAGGCCATGATCTACTTGCGGCTGCTCACCCGCGATCCGGGCTGCACCGACCCGATCCGTTTCGAGCAAGCAGCCTGTGCGTTGAAGCTGTCGGCCAAGGACGTGGCCCCCGAAGCGCGCAACAGCGATCCCTGCCTGCACCAGTTCGCCGGGCTCTTGCATCGCCACGAAACGGAGCCCTACGCCTTCATCGACAAGGCCCGGTGGCTCGAGCCGGAGGACCTGTTCTATCTGGGCTTCCACTTCGCGGAGGCCACCGGCCCGCCGCGCGACTTCGGCGCCAAGGTGCTGAAGCTTCTCATCAAACGCTCTCCCAAGGGCAAGGTCGCCAAGGACGCGCGGGCCAAGCTCCGCAGCCAGGGACTCGACAAGGCCTGATCGGAATCCGCAACCACGTCGCGCCCAAGCCGGCGCCTCAGACCAGGGACCAAACACCATGACCCAAGTCCGCTTGCTGACGCTTGATCCGGGCCACTTTCACGCGGCCCTCGTGCAGAAAGAAATGTATCCCGGCGTGGAACGCAAGGTGCATGTCTACGCGCCGCTCGGCGCCGACCTGATCGCGCACCTGAATCGCATCGCCGGCTTCAACGGCCGGGCCGATCAGCCCACCGCCTGGGAACTGGACGTCCACACCGGCCCCGATTATCTCGACCGGCTGCTCGCCGAGAAGCCGGGCAACGTCGTCGTCCTCTCGGGCCGCAACCGCGTGAAGATCGATTATCTCGAAAAAGCCCTGGCCGCCGGCCTCAACGTGCTCGCCGACAAGCCCTGGATCATCAACGCCGCCGACCTGCCCAGGCTCGAGAAGGCTCTCGACCTGGCCGACCACAAAGGGCTCATCGCCTACGACATCATGACCGAGCGTTACGAGATCACCTCGATCTTGCAGAAGGAACTGGTGCAAGACGCCGAGCTTCTCGGCACGGTCGAGCCGGGCACGCAGGAGCAGCCCGGCGTCTTCATGGAGAGCAAGCATTTCCTGATGAAGACGGTGGCCGGCGTCCCCTTGCGGCGGCCCGCCTGGTTCTTCGACGTGGAGCAAGTTGGCGAAGGGCTGACCGACGTGGGCACGCATCTCGTCGATCTCGTCCCCTGGATGCTCTACCCCGGGCAGGCCATCGATCGCAAGGGCATCGAAATCCGGGCCGCCAAACGCTGGCCCACCACGCTCAGCCGCGAAGACTTCCAGCGCGTCTCGGGCGACAGCGATTTTCCCGCGTTCTTGCCCGAGGCCAGGAAGGCGGGCAAGCTCGACTACTTCTGCAACACGCAGGTCAGCTACTGCCTGCGCGGCGTGCACGTGAAGTTCGATATTCTCTGGGACTTCGAAGCTGCCGCCGGCTCGGGAGACACGCATCTCTCGGTCGTGCGGGGCAGCCGCTCGAACGTCGAGATTCACCAGGGGGCCGAGCAAAAGTACCGCCCGGAACTCTACGTGGTGCCCGCAAAAGAAAGCGAGAAGAAGGGAGTGGCGGCGGCCCTCGCCAAGCGGGTGGCGGCCCTGCAAGGAAACTACGCGGGCATTGCCGTCGTCGATCAGGGCCAGCGCCTGCAAGTTACGATCCCGGAGAGTTTCCGCGTCGGCCACGAGGCCCACTTCGGCCAGGTCACGCGCCAGTTCCTGGCCTACCTGGCCCGGCCGAAGGAGTTGCCCGCCTGGGAAAAGCCGAACATGCTGGCCAAGTACCACGTCACCACCAAGGGCGTGGAGCTGAGCAGGAAGTAAGACGCAAAAAAAATGAGG